>NZ_JBNUPL010000007.1:0-92980 GCF_050409445.1 Facklamia sp. P13055 | reverse complement strand
AATGCGGGACATTCCATCCGCTATCATCGCCAAACTTACCAATGTGTCGATGACTCAGGTAACGTTCAATACCTTCCTCCACATACGCGTGTGATGGTCATTGAGACGCGTAATCTTGAGTTATATGCCAATTATCAAGAGACCTTGTATCCACTCAAGATCGTTCCTGAACATGAACGTTATTCGAAAGAATTCGATACACCGCCTCCTAAAACTAAGCCAAAAGTCATTCCTATCCCGCCTTTATCTCATCCATGGAAAGCAGCCTCTTATCAGCGGTATCTTAAGCAATTGAAGCAGACACATCCAGTATAAAAGAAGAACACTCGAGGAAAAAGTGAGAATTTCTATTCTCATCTTTTTCCTCGAGTTCACCAAGCGAAGCGCGGTAGTTTTATCCCGCAAATTTTTAAAATTTCAGGACATTTTCATTTACGGTTGACAGAAGTTTTTAAATAGCTTTTTCTTGTTTCGGACATTTATTGATTAAGTAAATACAAGCAGCTACTAAAATAACCGTAACCACAAGACCCCCCTCAAATCCAAAGTCTCCACCATTGATCAAACTGGCCTCAGCTTTGGATTTAGTTAGTAATAGTGTACCCGGTAATACCAATCCACTCACTTGGACCCCAAAGACCACACCCATTATAAAATTCCAAAAGGAATGAGCAGCTCCTGTTAACCACATATTATCAGTAATATAGAATAATAAGGAAAAGAAAATACCGGCTAAGGCAATGTTAACTAAGGCTAAAACTGTAACTCCTGGATTGCCATAATGCAACAAACTAAAGAAGATGGAGTTTATCAAAATGGCAAGAGGAACTCCCCAAGCGGCTGCCAAGCCATTCATCAAGTAACCTCTCAAGAGGATTTCTTCAGACATTCCTTGGATCATAAAGCCGACTAATAAGAGGATAAACGCCACTCCATCGGCCTGAGGGTTCATTTGGACAGAGATCGTCCCCATCAAAAGATTAACTAAAAAAATAAAGAACATTAAGGCGGCAGCAATTACGACGCCCATCCCATATTTTTTTAGGAAATTATCTTTATAAAAGCCAAAGGAGTTAAGTCTGCGTCCTTGCAACCATTTAGCCAAAAGGACCGTTGTAATAATAGTAATAATCGTTAAAAATAGTTCTAAATAAACCATTAATGGCTCGTTTAACAGTGCTTGACCTACATCTTCGGTTAAAAAGGAATCACCAAATTTCATATAGATTAATGGACCAATTAAAAAAACTGAAATAAGTGAAGCAAATAGTAAACTAACAAGATTTATAAGCGCAGTAAAAGCAATAACCCTAAATGGTTTTTTGCCTGCTTGTTTCTGCGTCAACTGCATCGATTGATTGAAAGGCCAGTTCATAGTTTTCCTCCTATAAAAATCTAAAAAGTCTTTTGCTTTATTTGATAACGCAAGTAACGTATGTATACGGCTAAGGTCAGAATAAATACAACCGCAATCACAAGATAAAAGAAGTTATGTCTTAATCCAAAGGATGAACGAGGATAATGATGATAGAGTAGCCCTAATTGAAAGATTAAAACAGCCGGCATAATTGCCTGGTTACCATAACGTGCATACAAGTAACTACTTCCGGTTGCAATAGCAAGAATTAAAAGGCAAGCAAGTGCTATCATCCACCCATTATGACTGTTTAATCCTTTACTCACTAAATAGCTATAAAAAATATGGGCCGTCATACTGATCAACCAACCGGTATGAAGACCATTGGGAAGCTTTAATAGCCAACTTGGTTCGTTCAGGGAGCTTTTATATGAAATTAATTTCATAAAAGAAATAATCCGTCTCAAATAGAGCACCATAAGGATGAAGGTAAATAAATATAATTGTTGCGACCATATCAAAAGATAGACTGTATGGTAAAAAGATAATTCAACTAATTTGGGAGCCACTAACAGTGAATAACTCTGATCAAAAGTTGTAAAAGCCTGTCTCCGTTGTCCCGCAAATAAACCAAACGCTTCCCATAGAATAATGATTGGCCAGAGATAAAAAGTGAATTCTACAGGAAGCAAAACATGAGGAACTTCCTCTAAGACTTGGTTCAAGCTGATGGATTCGATAAAACTGGTATCAAAAACCAACTGTAAGCATAAAACCAAGAGATACATCACCATGGCTAAACGAAAATAGAGGATGTGGTGGTCAGTCTTTTGTTTCATGAAACCACCTAATTAAAGATTATCTTTGCGCACTTGCATAAAGTCCAATTCGGCTACTGTTTCACGACCAAACATTTCAATAACTACTTTAAGTTTTTGATTTTCTTCACTGATTTCTTCGATTTCTCCAGTCATTCCTGAGAAAGCGCCATCGATAATTTCAACTAAATCGCCCACTTCAACTTCTAATTGAACTTTCTGAGCAGGCTTATCCCCCAAGATCGCTTCCATTTCCTCAGGTAAAAGAGGGGCCGGCTTAGATCCTGCGCCATGTGAGCCTACAAATCCAGTCACGCCTGGCGTATTACGAACAATAAACCAAGACTCATCAGACATCACCATTTCAACTAACACATAACCTGGGAAGGTCTTTTGAATCTTTGTTTTCTTCTCTCCATCTTGCATTTCGGTTACCTCTTCTTCAGGTACTACCACATTGAAGATAAAGTCTTCCATATTCATACTTTCTGCTCGCATCATAATATTCTCTTTTACTTTATTCTCATAACCAGAATAAGTATGCAAAACGTACCATTCCTTATTAGATTCCATAGTTAAATCTCCTTTAATTAATTTCTTGTAAAATAAAAAACCTACAAGGGTGTAGGTTTTATTTGTATTCTATTATAACATGCTTAAGCAGATAATAAATATTTTTATGATTATGCGCCTAGACTAATTAACCAGTCGATGAAATTGCCAAATACAAAATCTGTTAAAGCAAAGTATAATCCAAAGAAAATAATCATCATAATTACGGTCCAAGTAAATTTATTTACTTGCTTAGCTGTAGGCCAAGTTACTTTTTTCATTTCTTGGGCAATGCCTTTAATGTAACTCATTATATTCCTCTTTTCTATTTGGTTTCTCTATGAATCGTGTGTTTATTACAATTCTTGCAGAATTTCTTAATTTCTAATCGAGTGGTTTGGCCCGCTTGAGTTGGTATCATTTGATAATTACGGTTTCCACATTCACTACAAGCTAGTGACGCTTTCTTTTGAGCCATTTTCCCACCTCCGTCTTTTGTTTAGAATCATTAAGAATGATAAATAGAAATCTTTTAAATGTCAAGCTTAGCTTAGCATTTACTATCTTAATTCAATTTATCTTTAACCTCTTCAACAAATTTTTTACGCCCGGAACTACGGTAGAAATTTTGATAATGATCCGGTTCTTTGCGGTGAAAGTCTTGGTGATAGTCCTCTGCAAGGTAAAATGTTTGGGCTGGACTGATTGGCACAACAATCGGCTTTTTGAAAACTTGTGACGCTTCAAGTTCTGCTTTCGATTGTTCGGCTTCTTCCTTTTGGGCTTGGGTACTATAAAAAATTTCTGGTCGGTAAGAGGAGCCTCGATCACCGAACTGTCCATCTTTATCAGTCGGATCGACTGAAGACCAATAAATTTTTAGAAGTTCTTGATAGCTTATTTTACTAGGATCGTATTCGATTTTGACAGCTTCTGCATGACCCGTTTGTCCTGAGCAGACTTCTTCATAGGTAGGATTCACACTATCTCCACCCGTATAGCCAGAAGCTACAGAGATAACACCATCTCTTTCATCAAATGGATGAACCATGCACCAAAAACAACCTCCTGCAAAAATCGCCGTTTCTTTATTTTCCATAATTTTACCTCCCTTATTTAATTAAATAAATCCGTAAAGAATTTTCGAACAGCATTCCAAGTATTTTCGCCAGTATTTTGGACATTTCGCCAAGTTTTTTCTAAGATATTGGCTTCTTCGATATCTTCTGCTACTTTTACTGGCACATAATTTCCTCTACCGGACTTTAGAATAGGTAGACGATAATCAGCTATATCAACTTGCATTTTCCCTACAACCTTGCCTGCTTTAACAGGCGCTTTAACGTGATAATTGGTCACTTCTTGATTAGCTGTAAATTGATAAACCAGTCGTGGGGCCGTATCAATAATTGGTACCACTAATTGTAAGTTTGATCCATACATTAATTGTAACTTATTAACTTTGCCATTTTCCACTTTAATGGAGTCTAGGTGAGTAGCTAATGCATTTTCTTCAATAACTGTTTCAATGCGGAAGATATTTTGGGCCCTTTCAATCAATTCTCTACTAACTTGATAAAGCTTTTCGTTTTCACTGACACCTAATACCACTACTATTAGACGTAAATCATTCTTTTCTGTCGTTGCAACTAAATTATAACCATCTTCTTCTGATTTACTGGCAGTCAAACCATCAACATTCTCCATAGCATAAAGTGAATTAGCACTTTCAATTAGCAGATTGGGATTGGTCATTTCAAACTCATCGCTCGTATCTTCTTGAAAAAGCTTTTGATAAATCTGACTAGCTTCCATGCATTCAGGGTATTCATTAATCAGATGATAGGCTATGGTAGCAACTGTTTGAGCAGTCATTTTGTTAGTTCGCCCTTGATAAATGCTTTCAGAATCACCCACTTGATAACGATCACTCACTCCAGTCACATTTATTAAATCAAAATCTTCTTCTCCCCATTCATTTAACTGTTCTTTCATTTGCTTAAGTGTTTCTGCTTCGGATCCAGTTAATTCTTCTGCTAAGGCTAAGGCCGCTCCTCTGGCAGCATTTAAACTAACAGCTTCCATTAAATCTTTTAAGGAATAAGACAAGTCTTGTCTTAAAGGAACATTCGGCAAATTATAATCTTGACTCAAAGCGTAAACCTCGTCCGATATCCATACCTCTTGATCACTGTCCAACTGACCTTGATCAATGGCTTGATACACCCTATATAATAAAAGTAATTGACTAAAAGAACCCACTTCAACTAGCTGGTCCACTTCATGCTTATAAAGGATTTGCCCATTGAGGCCGTCTACAATATAGGCCCCCTTTACTTCCTCAAAAACAGGCATCGCGTTTACCAGATTTTCAGCTATACTTTCTTCCGGCAGAGTATCCATTTCTTGCAAGGAAGCCTCATCAGTGGGATTTGAATCTTTCGATGTAGTCACAGCATAACCATCAGTTGATAGAAAGTTATTCATAAGTAATCCTAAGACAAGTATCCTTTTAATACCGTTTATAAGCAATGTTAGGCTCCACTCCTCACTCTTTATGCTCATTTAAAAGTTGCTTTTTCTATTATACCCAACTGAATAAAAAAAGGTAGTTCTCACTTTCCTATTAAAATAAGCTTTTCCTAATTTAGATACAGAGTTATTCAATTGTTAGCAGCTTTTAATTTTACTTGTCTTTTTTAAGTAAAAAATGATAGAAATTAATAAAAAAGTATCAAAGTCTATTGCAGTAGGCTTTGATACTTCAGTTTATCTTTATCTTGAATAGTTTGGTGCTTCCTTGGTGATATTAATGTCATGTGGGTGAGATTCAATCAGTCCTGCACCAGACATTCTTACAAATTGTGCTTCCTCACGCAATTCTTTAAGGTTAGCTGAACCGGTATAACCCATACCAGATCTTAAACCTCCAACCATTTGGAAGATAACATCTTCAACGGCACCTTTATATGCAACACGTCCTTCAATACCTTCAGGAACCATTTTGTTGGCTTCTGATTTTGATTGGAAGTAACGATCACTTGATCCTGAACGCATAGCAGCTAAAGAGCCCATGCCACGATAAGATTTGTATTTTCTACCTTGATAAATTTCCATTTCACCTGGTGATTCATCTGTTCCTGCTAACATAGAGCCGAGCATAGCCGCATGCCCACCCGCTGCAAGCGCCTTAACAATATCACCTGAATACTTAATGCCGCCATCAGCAATAATGGTTTTACCAAATTCTTTTGCTGCTGAAGCACATTCATAGATAGCAGTTAGTTGAGGAACTCCTACTCCGGCTACTACACGAGTTGTACAAATTGAACCAGGTCCGATACCCACTTTTACAATATCAACACCAATTTCAAATAAAGCGCGTGTCGCTTCGGCTGTTGCTACGTTACCAGCAATAATGGTTACATCTGGGTAAGCCTCTCTGATTTCTTTGACTTTACGAATCACGCCTTCAGAATGCCCGTGAGCGGTATCAATTACAATCGCATCAACTTGTTCTTTAATTAAGGCTTCTGCCCTTTCAAATGTATCACTAGTTATTCCAATGGCTGCCGCCACTAATAGTCTACCATGTTGATCTTTAGCAGCTTGAGGATATTGAATGACTTTCTCAATATCTTTTATAGTAATTAGACCTGAAAGACGTCCTTCATCATCTACTAGTGGTAATTTTTCAATCCGATTTTTATAAAGAATCTTTTCAGCTTCTTCTAGTGAAGTGCCAATGGCTGCTGTTACCAGATTCTCATGAGTCATGTGAGAGCCAATATTATCTTGATAATTTTCAATGAAACGCATGTCACGATTTGTAATAATACCTACAAGTGTCAAATCGTCTTCACTTTTTACAATTGGAACACCTGATATGCGGTAATGACTCATTAAATCTTCTGCTTCTTGCAATAGATTCTCAGGAGTTAAATAAAATGGGTCCAAGATAACGCCATTTTCCGAACGTTTTACTTTTCGTACTTCGTTTGCTTGATCTTCAATAGACATATTCTTATGGACAACACCTAATCCTCCCTGTCTGGCTATAGCAATCGCCATGTTCCCATCCGTTACGGTATCCATACTGGCTGATAAGATGGGAATATTTAGTTTTAAATTAGGGGCTAATTGGACTGATAAATCGACATCATTTGGTAATACCTCACTATGAGCTGGAACTAACAAGACATCATCAAATGTGTAACCTTCACGCGCAAATTTTGTTTCCCAAGATGACATTATTTTCCTCCTATATGTTTTTGATTCTCTACAAGCGATTCGACGATAATTTCCAACTAATTTAACATGTTAGTGGGAATGAAACAAGTTTTTTGCAGATGTTAGATTATGAGAAGTATTTAATGTTCGTCTTTTTATCAAACAGCATGCCCTTAAAAGAGTCCACCAACTATTTTCCACTTTCTCTTTAAGTAATAACGTAAGACCAAAGTAATTACACCCAGTATGATATAGCCCATAGGCGGTAAAATTGGGTTAATTACCGGCGGTATAAAGGCTTGACTTAACATAATTAAACCAATCCAAGCCATCATTGCAATTGTAGATGCCATGAAATAGCGCCCATAACCCTTTTGCCCTTTAGGAGCATCCAAGTCTGGTAAGACTTTTGCTGTTCGCATCATCGCATAACCACCGATAGCATAATTGAGGATAACTGTTAGGATACCCATATAGAAATTTTCTTGAACATTTGAACTCCCACTTAAACCAAATACACCCGTTATTAGGGTGAAAATAGCTCCTAACATTAACCCACCATCGACAGCAATTTGCCAATCCGGTGACTTCTCTTTTTCTTCATGCTCTTTTACTGCTTTACTAATAATAATCTGACTAGTTTCACTAGGCGTTCCATAAATATGTTTAGCAGTATGACCATCTTTTTGCCCTTCTAAAAGTGTATCTACCATTTCCAAATAAACTACTTGACAATTTGCTTGTGATATTTGTTCTTCTTTTAAGTAGCGATCAATGTCTAGCATAAATTTTAGATTACGTTTGGTTAACTGGTCCACCTTTTCTTGTGGTACCCCAGTTAATATCGAGCTTTCTTGACTTTCAACTGCCACTTGATTTTCAAGTGGTTGGCTATTTGAGACTTCTTCTACAACTTTTTCTTCTTGCTGATCTTTCATTGAATTTCCTCCTATACATTAAAGCGAAAGAGCATAATGTCTCCATCTTTAACTATATACTCCTTACCTTCTGAGCGATAGAGGCCTTTTTCTTTTACTGCTTGCTCAGAGCCATACTTCACTAAATCATCATAAGCCATGGTCTCTGCACGAATAAATCCGCGTTCAAAATCTGAGTGAATCACACCGGCTGCTTGTGGTGCCTTCATTCCTACTTTAAAAGTCCAAGCTCGAACTTCTTTTTCACCGGCTGTAAAATAAGTTCCCAAACCAAGCAATTTATAAACTGATTGAATTAAGCGGTCAAGACCTGAAGTTTTTAAACCGTAATCTTCTAAGAAACTGGTCTTTTCTTCATCATCTAGTTCTGCAATCTCTTCTTCTAAACGAGCGGAAACAGGAACAACTTCTGCGCCTTGCTGGTCAGCTAATTCACGAACTTTTACTAAGAACGGGTTTCCTTCTGGATTGCTAACTTCTTCTTCACCTATATTGGCAACATAAAGCATTTTCTTACGTGTTAACAAGAACAAGTTATTGACGTAAGGTAATTGTTCATCGTAAAACTCCACACTATTAGCTAATTGGTTGTGTTCCAAAGCCTCTTTTAATTTTAAAAGTACTTCATGCTCAGCAACAGCCTCTTTGTCTTTAGTACGTGCTAACTTTTCAACTTTAGTAATTCGTTTTTCAATGGTTTCTAAATCTGCCAAAATCAGCTCTAAGTTAATGGTTTCAATATCTTCAATCGGATCAACTTTACCTGAAACGTGAGTAATATTAGAGTCTTCAAAACAACGCACAACGTGACAAATGGCATCTACTTGGCGGATATTGGCTAAGAATTTATTACCCAGCCCTTCCCCTTTACTCGCTCCTTTTACTATCCCTGCGATATCGGTGAATTCTATTGTAGTCGGGATGGTTTTTTTTGGTTTGACAAGGCGAGTAATCTCTGTCAAACGTTCATCAGGGACTTCCACAACCCCTACGTTAGGATCAATAGTAGCGAAAGGATAATTTGCCGCTTCCACTCCAGCTTTAGTAATTGCATTAAATAAAGTTGATTTGCCCACATTTGGTAGTCCCACAATTCCTGCTGTTAATGCCATAATTTCACTCTCTTTCTAAAGGTTTACTTCTTGATGTTTTTTAAGAATTTTTTTCATCTTCTTTTCAAAGTCACGGCGTGTCATGGTAACAATATGCTGACAATTTTCACAACGTATACGAATATCCATACCCATTCGTATAATTTGCCAGCGATTAGTTTGACAAGCATGTGGCTTTTTCATTTCTACTATATCGAACTTATCGTAAGCTTTTGGATCCATTTTGACCCTCCTATTTGTCACTATTTAAACTTGAATGTTAAGTAAGTCTAGAATTCTTGTCAAATCTGAATCGTTGACGAATTCTAATTCAATTTTTCCCTTGTTTCCTTTTGAAACAATTTTAGCGGGTGTCCCAAACTTTTCTTCCATTTGATTTTCAATTGCTAACCAAAGTGGTGATTTATTTTCGGTTCGTCCCTTTTTCGTCATTTTTGGTAATGATTGATTATATTTTTGTACTACTTCTTCTAACTGACGCACTGTAAGCTGTTCTTTAACAACTTTTTTAGCTAAATTCTCCATCTGACTCTTATCTTTTAACCCTAAAATGGTGCGTGCTTGGCCCATAGATAGTTTTTCTTCATTTACTAACTGTTTAATTGGATCTGGCAATTGAAGTAAACGAATATAATTGGCTATATAAGGGCGACTTTTCCCAATACGTTCAGCAACTTCTGCTTGCGTTAGTTTTAAACGTTCCATTAGCATATCATATGCTTCTGCTTCTTCTAAAGGACTCAAGTCTTCTCTTTGCAAGTTCTCTATTACAGCAATCTCAATCATTGCTTCTTCATCAAGTTCTCTAACAATTGCTGGAATGGTTGTTTTGCCTGCCAATTTAGAAGCACGTACCCTACGCTCTCCTGCAATAATTTCATATCCTTTAATAGAGGATTTTCTAATAATAATAGGTTGGAAAACACCCGTTTGACGAATCGATTCCGCTAACTCATTCAAAGCATTGAGATCAAAGTGTTTTCTAGGTTGGTAGGGATTTGGACGAATATCTTCTAATTTAATTTCGGTGACCATTTCGTGATCGTTAGGTACTTCTTCATAAGCTGAACTAAAGAGAGCTTCCATTCCACGACCTAGTCCACCTTTTTTTGGTTTATTGGCCATTATTGATCACTTCCTCTGCCAATTCTTTATACATGATGGCTCCTCTAGATTTTGGGTCATAATCAATTACTGACAAACCATAAGATGGAGCCTCTGACAAACGAATGTTTCGTGAAATTACCGTATCATATACTTTCTCTTGGAAGTATTTACGTACTTCATCAACTACTTCATAGCCCAAGTTCGTGCGCGCATCTAGCATAGTTATTAATACACCTTCAATTCTGAATTGAGGATTTAATGACTTTTGAACTAAGCGGATTGTATTTAATAATTGACTTAAACCTTCTAAGGCATAATATTCTGCTTGAACCGGAATCAAAATTGTATCAGATGCTGTAAAGGCATTAATAGATAATTGCCCTAAGGACGGTGGACAATCTACTAAAAGATAATCATAATCTTGCTTTATTGATTCTACAGCTTCTTTTAAGCGAAATTCGCGGTCTTTAAAATTTACTAATTCAATTTCAGCAGCTGCTAAAGAAATAGTTGATGGGATAATATCTAGATTTTCTCTAGAAGTGGTTAAGATACTATCCTGAATAGGTACTCGATCGACCAGCACTTCATATAAGCTATAAGTCACATCGCCTCTTTCAATTCCTAAACCGGAAGTAGCATTTCCTTGAGAATCGGAGTCAATAACCAGTACCTTTTTCCCCATAAAGGCTAATGCTGCACCCAAATTAACAGTTGTGGTTGTTTTACCAACTCCGCCTTTTTGGTTGCCGATTGCAATCATTTTTCCCATATGCTTCCTCCTTTTATTTTATAGGCTGTTTGCTTGGCTTACCTGCTTTACGTGGGTATTTATTGGGAGTATCTAATGTTTTTTCTATTAATAATAGTGTTCTCTCACCTTCATCTTCAGGCAGATAAGTTTGCACCACTTGTTCTAACTTTGCTCCTAATATTTTAATCGCCTTTTCAGCTTCTTTTAATTCCGTATTTGTTTGTTCATGGCTGCCTTTTAAAACTATAAATTTTCCACCTTTTTTTAGTAAAGGAAGACAGTACTCAGCTAAAACATTTAAAGGAGCTACTGCCCGAGCAGTCACTAAATCAAATTGTCCACGATAATTTGAATCTTGGCCCACATCTTCAGCCCTGCCATGGAGAAACTCTATTTGTTCAAGTTTTAAATTGGAACTTAAATCTTTTAAAAACTGAATACGTTTATTTAAAGAATCGATAATCGTCAGTTCAATTTCAGGATGAATAATTTTGATTGGTAAGCTTGGAAAACCTGCACCCGCTCCTACATCACACATCTTCAAATAATAGTTCGCTAAAGGTAAATGCCACAGCGGCATTAAAGAATCATAGAAGTGTTTAAGATAAACTCCTTCTTTATCAGTAATAGCTGTCAGATTAACTTTTTGATTCCATTCAATTAACCACTGATAATAAGTGGAAAACTGTAGTAGTTGATCGGGACTAATTGATAATCCTTGATCTTGCAATTTCTTTTTAAACTGATTTTCTTCCATATAATCCCTCTCATTTTAGTAATTGTGAAACAATGTTTCACAGCAACTTTACTTTACTAAAATAACTACTCAATAGCAACATCTATCCTTCAATAAATTTCGAAAGATAATTAAATTACTTAAATTTATAGTATCTGTTTTTTTCATTTTAAAAAGATCCCTTCTTAATTAGCTTGCTAATTGAGAAGAAGATCTTTATCTTTTTGGTGATTTTTAGCTGACTATTGATGAGATTCAATTTTTGCAATTTTACCCTGTTGAATATAGATTGAAAGAATGGCAATATCAGCCGGATTGACACCTGAAATTCGACTAGCCTGTCCAATGTTAGAAGGTCGAATTAATTTTAATCTTTCTCTTGCTTCAGTTGCTAAGCTATCCACTGCATCGTAATCTAGGTTTTCAGGAATTATTTTTTCTTCCATAGCTTTAACACGATCGACCTTATGGTTAGCTTTATTAATGTAGCCTGCATATTTGATTTGAATTTCAACTTGTTCTCCTACTTGTCGATTAACTTCAGTCGTTAAAATAGGTAAAGCTTTAATCAATTCAAAATATTTAATTTCCGGTCTTTTTAAAAGTTCACTAGCTAAAATTCCATCTTTAAGTGGCGTTGAATTGATTCTTTCAAAATACTCTGTTAAACCCTCTGTACTTGGCTTAATACGAATAGACGCTAAGCGATCAAGTTCTGCTTTTACAGCAGCTTCTTTCGTTTTAAAATGCTGATAACGTGCTTCATCCACCAATCCAATTTTATAGGCTTTTTCTGTCAAACGGAAATCTGCATTATCATGACGTAGTAATAAACGGTATTCAGCCCGAGAAGTTAGCAAACGATAAGGTTCAGTCGTTCCTTTTGTTACAAGGTCATCAATCATAACACCAATGTAGCCTTCTGAACGCGTTATAATAAAAGGGTCTTTGTCAAAAGCCTTATGGCAAGCATTGATTCCTGCAACAATTCCTTGTCCTGCTGCTTCTTCATAACCACTCGTTCCATTCATTTGACCGGCAGTGAATAAGCCAGGTAAATCTCGCACTTCTAAGGATAGCGTTAATTGATGGGGTACCACTACATCATATTCAATAGCATACCCTGCTCGCATCAATTTTGCTTCTTCTAAACCTTCTACTGAATGGAGCATCTCTAGTTGGACATCTTCTGGTAAAGAAGTTGACAAGCCTTGGACATACATTTCTTTAGTATTACGACCTTCAGGTTCGATAAACACTTGATGGCGTGGTTTGTCACTAAAACGAACTATTTTGTCTTCTATTGATGGGCAATACCTAGCCCCTACTCCTTCAACTATTCCCGAAAACATAGGTGCTTTATGCAAATTATTTCTAATTATATTATGCGTTTGACCATTGGTATGTGTCAACCAACAAGATATTTGATCTTGCAAATAATCTTTATCATCTGTCAAATAAGAAAAATGATTCGCTTTAATATCGCCAGGCTGTTCTTCTGTTTTGTCAAAATGGACTGAGTCATAATGCACTCGTGGAGGTGTTCCAGTTTTAAAACGAGTTAATTCAATCCCTAATTCCATTAAATGTTCAGACAGTTTAACAGAAGGTAGGGTGTTATTAGGACCGGAAGAATAGGCTAAATCTCCAATAATAATTTTTCCTCGTGAAGAAGTACCTGCCGTTAGAACTACAGATTTAGCACGATAAATAGCCCCCGAATTGGTAATAATACCGCGACATTGATTTTCTTCAATTAAAAGTCTTTCAACAAGTCCTTGTTTGAGGTCTAAATTATCTGTTTCTTCTAAGACTTGCTTCATTGTATTGGAGTAATGTTGCTTATCAGCTTGAGCTCTGAGTGCTTGAACTGCTGGTCCTTTACCGGTGTTTAAAAGACGCATTTGGATATAAGTCCTATCTATATTACGTCCCATTTCTCCACCCAGTGCATCAATTTCACGTACAACGACCCCCTTAGCAGGTCCACCAATTGATGGATTACATGGCATAAAGGCTACCATTTCTAGATTCATCGTAATTAAAAGTGTTTGAGCACCTAGTCGAGCTGAAGCTAAAGCTGCTTCCGAACCTGCATGCCCGGCTCCTACAACAATTACATCATATTGACCCGCTTCATATGTTTGCATTATATTTCACCTCTGTTTTTCATAAATTCAACCTGATGGTCGATTAAGTCACCCTTTTTATCATAAGCAAATTTAGCCCAAAAATAAGGTTTGTTTTCTAAGACCCATTGTAAAAAGAGATAATCCCCTTCCCAAATTGGTTTGTCCAAGACATCGTCATAATCCACCCACTCTAAAGTCCCTTCGTCACAGTCCTTTAATAGGTCTCCTTCAAAATCTGTCACTCTATAGACAAAAGAATACCAATCTCTATCATCATGGGTAAAATCTGGAAAAGTTATGAAACCTAAGGGGATTAAGCTTTTGGCCCTTAGACCCGTTTCTTCATAAATTTCACGAATTGCACACTCTTGAGGACTTTCTCCTGCTTCAAATTTTCCACCGACGCTAACCCATTTTCCTCCATGGATATCATTTTCTCTTTTATTACGGTGGAGCAATAATAACTGTTTTCCATTATCCAGATAACAAATTGTAGATAATTGTTGCATTATAGCTTTCCTACTTTCCTAAACAGAATTGACTAAATAACTTATCTAATAATTCATCTTGTACGCTATCACCTGTTATTTCGCCCAAAAGATCCCAGGCTCTAGTAAAATCTATTTGTACCAAATCAACAGGTACGTCTGCTTGACAAGCATTCACAACTTCGTCAAGCGCTTGAATTGCTTGCTTTAGTAAATTAGTATGACGTGAATTAAGTAAATAATTAATATCATTCGACTCTAAATTTCCCGTATAAAACAAATTTTCAATTCTTTCTTCTAGTAGATTTAATCCTTGATCTTTTAAGATTGAAATTGGGATGATTTCCTCTTTATTTACTACATTTGTCAACTTTGTAAAATCAATTTGACTCGGCAAATCGGTTTTATTTAATAAAATGATTCGCTTTTGATCCTTTGTCAAAGATAAAAGTTCTTTGTCAATTTCTGTCAAAGCTTCAGATTGATTTAAAATCAAAATAACTAAATCAGATTCTTCCATAATTTTACGACTTTTAGCCACACCAATTTGCTCTACCAATTCATCAGTTTGGCGAATGCCTGCTGTATCGATTAAATGTAGGGGGACTCCTTTGACATTGATGTATTCTTCAATAGTATCTCGAGTTGTTCCAGCGATATCAGTCACGATTGCTTTGTCAAATCCAGTTAAGTAATTTAGTAAACTCGACTTACCAACATTTGGTTTACCTATAATAGCTGTTCGTATTCCTTCACGGAAAAGACGGCTATTTTGAGCTTTTTTCAAAATTTGATTTATTTTATTTTTTACATATTGTGCTGTTTCTATAAGAGTTTGACTAGACATCTCTTCAACATCATCATATTCCGGATAATCAATCGTTACTTCAATTTGAGCTAAACTTTCAAGCATTTCTTGGCGCAATTGTCTAATTTGCTGAGATAGGGTTCCTTTTAATTGGTTTAGAGAAGCGTCCATAGCTTTACCTGTTTTAGCTTGAATTAAATCCATCAAAGCTTCTGCTTGTGACAAATCAATGCGACCATTTAGAAAGGCGCGCTTTGTAAATTCACCTGGTTCAGCCATGCGCGCACCTTCTAATAAACAACTTTCCAGGATTCGCTGCATAGCTACGATACCACCATGACAATTGATTTCTACTATGTCTTCACGTGTATAGGTTTTTGGTCCTTTTAAGATAGTGACCATTACTTCATCTAAGACTTTTTGATCCTTATCTACTATATGACCATAATGGATGGTATGACTTTCAACCTGACTCAAGTCTTTGCCTTTAAATATTTTTTTTATTATTGGCAAAGCATCCGGACCACTCATACGTACTATTCCAATAGCTCCCTCGCCAATTGCGGTTGAGATAGCTGCAATTGTGTCTAAAATATACATACTTAATACCCCCTTTAATCATAAAAAAAGTGCTCAACGAAAGATACCTAAGTTTTTTAGGTCATTCGAAAGCACTTTGACTGCCTGTCTATTTATCGTAGTAATTGTATCAAATCGTTATTCTTCTTGCAAGATAGGTGTGAAACTGTTTAGCTAAATTATATTTAAAAGAGAGTGTCTAGCTTTTTTTTAACATAAGCTCTCCAAAACATTTGCCTTAATAAAAACACCATTCCTCTAATTAAGAATGGTGATCTTCACTTATTCTAAGGTTAATTCTTCACTACTCAAAGGCGTTTGCGTATTACTACTATCTTCTTGCTTGACCCATTTGGGATCTATTTGATGAATTCCATTAGGAGGATAAGATATGGCATTGAGTAGCATACCATTTCCAAACACTTCTAAACTCACTTGATTAACAGAGTAATAGTCAGCAATATTCACCATCATGGCAATTGCTACCGCTTTTTCACCTGCTGGATGTCGGTTTAAACTAGCAACAACACCGCTTGAAAAATTGAGATGGGCTATTCCATTGGACTCATAAATATCAACCACTTGTATTTCGGGAGTAATCCATTGGTTATCGTAATAAAAGCGCTGAAAAGCTGTTGCTAGGGTATCGTTTGTTTGCCAGGCAAAGTCAACTGTCTCTTTTTGAATAAAAGGTTCTTCTGTTGAAGATTGAGGCATGTACCAATCCATTTTGCTTACTAACATTACATTATCTGTAATCGATTCTGCGAGATAATATTCCTCTTTATTTTCTTGCCATTGAGCAATAATCCCTTTATTAGCAGCAAATAGCTGATGTCTTTCGCCCTCTTCAAATTGAGTCACAACTTCAATCACTTCTTGATAGATTTGATCACCGATATTCACTTCTTTATATAAGCCGACGATTTTTGAAGGAATGTTACCGTCATATAACCATTCAGTTCCTACTTTTAAAGGAGATTGTAAAATGATTAGACCTTTTTCTAATTGATTAGCTTCTATTGAGTTTTTTAAATAATTAGTAAATCGATGCTCTTTTTCAAATTTTCCGTATAGTTCAATCACTTCAGTATTCCAACGATAGAGTTCAATGTTTTTTTCATCAGCTAGCGTCTCTCTCACTTGCATCTGTTGGTTTGTTTGATCCATATATTCAACATAGCTAGTTTTACCATTGGAAAGGATTTTTACTTGATTAGCATTATAAGGAAGAAAATTTTCTAAATTATAGTTTACATCTTCTCCTTCTTTAATCCACGAGTTAGGATCAATAACTACTTGGTCGGATGTATTGGCTTTCTTATTATTTATTTGATCTAGCTGTGTTTCTTTATTTTCTGCTTGTTTCTTCTCTATCTTCATTTGGTTTTCTTTACTCAATTTAATCATAGGTTCTTGTTTACAAGCTGATAAAGTAATAACAATTAACAAAAGCCAAAATATCTTTCTGCCAGACAGACTCAAATCCGTCACCTCCTAAAACAAGCTATATTATATCATAATTTTTATAACCATCTAATATAATTTTACTAATGCTTCGTTTTAAAAATAAGTCCATTGATTTATTCATGATAATTTTCAATTATGACTAAACATTTATAAAAAAGGTTTGAGAGAAAAAATCCCTAAGCAAAGCTTAGGGACGTAATTAATATTATGGGACATAATCTACCACTAAATATCGATTAGGATCTTTACCTTCAGAGTGGGTTGCAATATGCTCATATTGTCCAAGATAAGCATGAATTTGTTTGCGTTCATAAGCAGGTAACGGATCTAGGATGACTGTTTGTTTGGTAGTTAAAACTTGCTCAGCAGTTCTTTCTGCCATTTGTTCAAGTACATTTAAACGACGGTCACGGTAATCCCCAACATTTAATAAAACTGAGATTCGTTTACGATCACGTCTATGCAATAAAACCTGAACTAAAGTCTGTAAGGAATTGATAATTTTTCCATGTTTACCAATGACTAAACCTGATTTGTCCGTTTCAATATTAAAAACTAACTGATTACCTCTTAATTCGTATTCAATGTGCGATTCTGCACCATATAAACGAATAACTTCTTCGAGGTAATGGCAAGCCGCTTGATACTCTTCTTCTATTGTAGATTCACTTTGTGCAACCTCTGTTTCAGACGTTTGGTTTTCATTTGAAACTTTTTCACTCACTTTTGGCTCGACTGTTTCAGATTTTTTATCTTCTGCTTGTTTTTCAATGGAAGATTCTTTTTCTAAAACAACATTGTCAGTTTTTCTTTGATCGTGAACCTCTTCTTTAACAGGCTCACTGTGTTTTTGATTATTTTGACGGATATAATCTTTAGTTTTATTTACTGTTTCTTTATGTTTTTGACCTGTTTTATCCTTATGTTCCATTCCAACTTTTTTTTCTAATTGATTGGTTAATTCTTTTAATGATAAATCAGTCTTAGCTTCAATATGAACTACTGCTTCTTGCTTACCGAAGCCAAAGAAACCTTTTTTTCCTTCACTTATAATACGGATATCGGCTTCTTCTCGACTAATTCGCAATTGTTTTAACCCTTTTTCAATAGCTAATTCGACATTTTCAGCCCTAACAGTCATATTATGATCTAACATATCATCACTCCTTTTAATTTATTTACGACTTTTAACTTTTTTCAAGGCCTTACGCAATTGACGCTCTTTTTCTTTTTCATGAGCAATGCGTTCTTGGCGTTCTTTAATCATTTTATATGGATTGTTAAAAATTAAAATAATAATTACAGTAATTAAATTCGATATAAACCAATAAAGTGAAACTGCACTAGGTAAAGCAAAAGATATAGAGAAAATCATAATTGGCATAGTTATCATCATAATTTTCATTGAAACATTTTGTTGAGGATTTGCTTTACTACTTAGGTAAGTAGATAAAAATGTGAATAGAGCCGCTAAAAGAGGGAAAATAAAGTAAGGGTCTGGTTGTCCTAAATCAACCCAAAGAAACTGTCCTTGTCTTATAAGCTCTGTTCGCGAAATCACTTGATACAAGGCCATCAAAATTGGTAATTGAATTAAAGTTGGTAAGCAACCTGCGAATTGATTAACTCCTTTTTCATCAAACAATTCTTGTTGCTCAGCTTGAAGTAACTCCATTGAGTGACGATCTTTATGAGGGTACTTAGCTTTAATGGCTTCAATTTCCGGTTGTAACTCCATTATTTTATTTTGAGATTTCATCTGCATTAATGTCAAAGGGGTTAGCAAAAGACGAATTAAAAGGGTTAAACTAATAATACCTAAACCAAAATTATGACCCATTAAACCACTTAGCCAAACAATAAATTGAGAGAAGGGATAGAGAACAAATTGATCCAAAAGATTTGATGAATCGTTAGTAATCGGTTCATTAATATTTGCACAAGCAGATAATACCACTACAATAGCTAATAGCAGTGAAAGTTTTAAAATTTTATTTACTTTTTTATTGCTCATTACGACCTCCAGATTTTTCTAGTTTAAATAATGGTTGGATAATTTTAGCTTTCTTCATAACGTGAATAATCGATTTCTTTATTTGCTTTAAATCCTTATCACAAATATCCTTACGAGCAATCAATAGAAAATCAACTTCAGGAATAACCATATCTTCCACCTCATGCAAGGCTTGTCTTAAATAGCGTTTTATTTGATTTCTAAAAACTGCATTACCTAACTTTTTACTTACTGACAAACCGACACGAAAATGTTTTTGACCTGGTTTTGAATAGGTATAAATAACCAGTTGACGGTTTGCTGTAGAGTTTCCTTGATGAAAGACTCTTTGAAAATCCTTATCACTTTTTACTCGATATTCTTTTTTCATTAGACTATCACTCCGATGTTTTAGAGTCCTCATAATATTATATCAAAAATAAGAATAATTGGAATCTCTCTCTTTATTTTATAAAAAAAAGGCCTCACTTGGAAGCCTCAAAATTATGCAGTTAACTTTTTGCGTCCTTTTAAGCGGCGCTTGCTTAATACACGACGTCCATTTTTTGTTGACATGCGTTTACGAAAACCGTGTTCTTTACTACGTTGACGTTTTTTAGGTTGGTATGTTCTCTTAGTCATGCAATACACCTCCTTGTTGCTAAATATAAACAATACTAGAATAGTTTATAAGAATGACTCCTTTAAAGTCAAGTGTTTTTTAATATTCTATTAAATATCTCAATCGATGTAAAATCTTAACAATTGTCAACAACTTATCCACAGTTTTTAAACAAACCCTAAAAAAATAAACTTCTTTTAACAAACTAGAGGATAAAATTATCCACATTTTCTAAGCTTGTCAATAAATATTATTTTATCCACAAACTCTGTTGAAAACATTATTTAAACCTTTAAGAAAGTTGATGACATAGGAATTGTTATTTTTTTCTTTTGCACAAATCTACTTAATGTTTACTAAACTATTTTTTTATCCACACATTTAATTAACATGTGGATAACTTAAATGTGAGTATGTGGATAGAGCTTTTTACACATTCTCAACTTGTGGAAAACTCTAAATATGATACAATAATCTTAACTATATTAACTTATTCGAGGTGAAATGAATGGATGAAAAAGATCTTTTTTGGCAAGGAGTTCAAGATTATTTAAAAGAAATCCTGTCCACTTCTTCCTATCGATCCTGGGTTGAACCTTCAATCCCTACTCGAATTGGTAATCAATCAATTACGATTGCAGTTCCTAATCCGATGACTAAAAAATATTGGGAAAATCATTTGGTAAACTATATATTGCAATATAGTCGTGAACGATATGGTATTGAATATGAACCTCAATTTATAATTTATCAAAGCAAGCAAAATGAACCCATGCTTTCGAAATCGATTGATAAGCAAGGAGAGACAGATAGTCTTCCAAGCTTTTCTGACTCAAAATTAAATCCTTCTTATACCTTTGAAAACTTTGTGATTGGTGAAGATAATAAAATGGCTGCAGGAGCTGCCCTGGCAGTGAGTGATGGTCCAGGAAAAACTTACAATCCCTTTTTAATTTATGGTGGTGTAGGTTTAGGAAAAACTCATTTAATGCAAGCTATAGGTAACGATATCCTACGTAAAAACCCTTCTACTAAAATTAAATATGCAACCAGTGAATCTTTTGTTAATGATTTTATTACCAGTATTCAAAACGGTTCTCAAAAAAAATTTAGGGAAATGTATCGTGAAATAGATGTCTTATTGATCGATGATATTCAATTTTTATCGAAAAAAGATGCCACTCAAGAAGAATTTTTCCATACCTTTAACGAACTTTATAATAATAATAAACAAATTATTTTAACTTCAGACCGTTTACCAAATAATATTGATAATCTCGAGGAAAGGCTTATTTCACGATTCAAATGGGGATTATCAACCGACATTACCCCTCCTGATTTGGAAACTCGTATCGCTATCCTTAGAAAAAAGGCTGCAAATAATCGATTGGATATTGATTCTGAAACTCTCACATATATCGCTAATAATGTAGATACAAACATACGTGAATTAGAAGGAGCTTTAATGAGAGTTTTTGCCTATGCAGCTATAGAGGGCAAAGAAATTACAAGTCATTTAGCCGCAGAAGCTCTCTCTTCTATTTTTGGAGAGCAAAAAGAAAAGGTAATTGATGCCGAATCTATCATTTCTACTTGTAGTCAATTTTATAAAATATCCACTGAACAAATTAAAGGAAAGAAAAGGAACAAAGAAATCGTTACTGCTCGTCAAATTGCTATGTATCTTACACGTGAATTAACAGAACTATCTTTTCCTAAAATTGGTGAAGCTTTCGGTAATAAAAACCATACGACGGTTATCCATGCTTATGAAAAAATCTCTGAAGATCTTAAAAGTAATACTACCCTCAAACATGAAATTGCAACAATCAAACAGATGCTAGAATAAAGAATGTGGATAAGTCTACTATAAAAAATCATCTTTACACATAGTCATCAACAATGCTAAAGCTTAGTTTGTAGAACTCTTTATCACTTATACACTCTATCAACAAGCCCTACTATTATTACTTAGATATATAATAATTATTTATAAAGGAGAAAATTATGAAATTTACAATTAACCGATCTGCTTTTACTCAACAAATAAATAATGTTCAAAGAGCTATTCCTTCTAAAACAACCATTAACATTCTATATGGAATTAAATTATCTTTAGATAGTAATGGAATGACTTTAATAGGTAGCGATGCTGATATATCTATCGAAAGTCATATTGCAGTTGATGAACCCTTAGCTAATTTACAAATTGAAGAAACAGGCCAAATTGTATTACCTGCACGTTTATTAAATGAAATTATTAAAAAATTACCACAAGATGAGGTAATAGTGAGTGTAGATGATCAATTTAAAGCAACTATTCAATCTGGTAATGCAAAATTCCAAATTGTTGGTATTGATGGAAATGAGTATCCTCGTTTGCCTATTATTGACCTAGATCATCAAATTCAACTTCCAACACTTACTTTTAAAAATATGATTCATCAGACTATTTTTGCAGCTTCTAATCAAGAATCACGTCCAATTTTAACAGGACTTCACTTAATGCTAGAAAAAGATTACTTAGTGGGAGTGGCAACAGATAGCCATCGTTTAAGCCAAAGAGAAATTCCTTTAAAATTAACTGAGAATTCGCATCATTTAGAAGCAATCACTGTTCCTAAAAAAACAATGATTGAATTGGCTAGAATAGTTCCTGATAATGCTGATTTAATGATGACTATATCGAATCAACAAATTATTTTTACTTTCGAAAACATAACAATTTATTCACGCTTACTGGAGGGTAATTACCCTGCTACTGATCGGTTAATTCCTAATTCATCTGAAACAGAAATCGTCTTAAATGCGGCTGATTTTCTGCAAGCAATTGAACGGGCCTCTTTAATGTCACATGAAGGAAAAAATAATATTGTCCAATTAGATATTCAAACAGACCATATCGAGTTATTTGTAAAAGGAAATGAAATAGGGAATGTGGCAGAAGAAATTCAATTTGTTTCCTCAAATGGTGAAGAGCTTCAGATTTCATTCAACCCTGACTATATGAAAGAAGCTTTGAGATCTTTTGGCGATATAGAAATTACCATTCAATTTAATTCAGCAGTTCGTCCAATGCTTATAACACCAAGTGTAAAGAGTGAATTACCCCACAATGATTTACTGCAATTATTAACACCAGTTCGTACACATTAAAACTTTTTAGCGGGTCTAATAAACGACCTGCTTATTTTTTGCCATTATTTAGCATTTAAGCCTAATTTAACTTAAATAAGCTTTTTATACTCTGAAGGTCAAATTTATTTAAAATGGCATTTTTTCGCCAAAAATTTGAGATTTAAGCTATTTAGTAGTATAATGAATCTAATAAATTACTAATGAGGTGGCCAAATGGAACATAAAAAAGTCAAAATAGATAGTGACCATGTAACACTCGGCCAATTATTAAAAATAGTAGATTTAATATCCAGTGGTGGAATGGCTAAATGGTACTTAGGTGAATTTACTGTCTATTTAAATGGCGAATCAGAAAATCGACGAGGAAAAAAATTATATCCTGGAGACCGTGTGGAGTTTGTTCAGGATGAATTAATAGTAGATGTCGTAGATCAATAAGATAGCTTATGAAAATAAAAGAATTAAATTTAACCAATTTTAGGAACTATAAAGAGCTTTCGATTGATTTTCATGACGGTCTAACTATTTTAGCTGGTGAAAATGCCCAAGGAAAAACTAACATCCTTGAGGCCATTTTTTTGTTGTCTTTGGCTAAGAGTCATCGAACCAATCATGATCAAGAAATGATTAGTTGGGAAGAAGATTATGCAAAGATAGTCGGCCAAATAACCACTAAAAACTCTCAATTTCCTTTAGAAATCATATTAAATGATAAGGGTAAGATTGCTAAATACAATCACCTCGATCAAAAGAGACTTTCTCAATTTATAGGTAAATTAAATGTTATCCTCTTTTCTCCCGAAGACATGCAATTAGTTAAGGGGTCTCCAAGTCTAAGAAGAAAGTTTTTAGATACAGAACTCGGTCAAACCCATCCCATCTACCTACAAAATTTATTAGAATATCATCGCTTACTTAAACAAAGAAATGCTTATTTAAAGCAAGCGCGTGAAAAACATACTTATGATCCAGTTTATTTAGACATCTTAACTGATCAGCTAATTGATGCAGGAAGCCAAGTAATTAAATATCGTTTGCAATTTGTTAAAGATTTAGAAGCAATGGCTCACCCGATTCATTATGAACTTTCTAATGAAAGAGATAGCTTATCAATGGTCTATAAGTCTTCCTCTTCTAAACTTGATTATGAGAAGATTGATTTAATTAAAGATCAAATGAGTGAATTGTTCAAATTGTCTATTCAAAGGGAAATCCATCAAGGAGCTACCATATATGGACCTCATCGAGACGATTTAATTTTTAATATTAATGGAAATTCAGCTCAGCAATTTGCCTCACAAGGCCAACAACGAACAGTTGTTCTTAGTTTAAAGTTAGCTGAATTGGATTTATTTTATACAATTGATCAAGATTATCCAGTTCTTTTATTAGATGATGTTCTGTCCGAGTTAGATGATCATCGTCAATTTATTTTGATGAGTAAAATCGAAGGGAAAGTTCAAACAATTTTAACCACAGCTAGTATTGAAAATATTCATATTCAAGAGCTAAAAAATTCTTCAATAAGACATATAAGTAAAGGTAAAGTTCAATAGGAGGATACAAATGGCAGAAAATAACGACAAGAAAAATGTAACTCAACCCCAATATGATGCTGAACAAATCCAAGTATTAGAAGGATTGGAAGCTGTCCGTAAACGACCAGGAATGTATATTGGATCTACTGCGAGTACTGGATTACATCATTTAGTTTGGGAAATTGTTGATAATTCTATTGATGAAGCTTTAGCTGGCTATTGTAGTCAAATTGAAGTAGTCATAGAAGCGAATGGTTCTATTTCGGTAACAGATGATGGTCGTGGAATCCCGATCGATATTCAATCTAAAACAGGCAGACCTGCTGTTGAAACGGTTTACACCGTTTTGCATGCGGGTGGCAAGTTTGGTGGTGGCGGTTATAAAGTTTCAGGTGGTCTCCATGGTGTAGGAGCCTCTGTTGTGAATGCTTTATCAAGCGAACTATCAGTGGAGGTTTCACGTAATGGAAAAGTTCATCAAATTAAGTTTGAAAGAGGAGCTATTGTATCTGAGTTAAAGGTGGTTGGAGAAGCAACGGAAACAGGTACTAAAGTTAATTTTGTACCGGATCCGTCAATCTTTACTGAAACAACGGATTTTAAGTATGAAATATTAAATGAGCGTATCCATGAGCTAGCTTTCTTAAATAAAGGTTTACGCATTTCTTTACAAGATCGACGGATGGATCGCGAAGCTGATGATAGTTATTTATTTGATGGTGGAATTAAATCATACGTTTCTTATCTTAATGAAGACAAGGGATTAATTTTTGATGAACCTATCTATATTGAAGGTGAACAAGATGGTATTGCTGTTGAAATCGCTCTACAATATACAGATGCTTATCAATTAAATTTACTGTCTTTTGCTAATAATATTCACACTTATGAAGGAGGAACACATGAATCAGGTTTTAAAACAGCTTTAACACGGGTTATTAATGACTATGGTCGTAAAAATAACTTACTTAAAGATGGTGATGATAACTTATCTGGAGAGGATACTCGTGAAGGTCTGACAGCTGTTATTTCGGTTAAACATCCAGATCCTCAATTTGAAGGTCAAACTAAGACAAAATTAGGGAATTCTGAAGTACGAACTGTAACAGATCGCCTTTTCTCTCAACATTTTGAAACATTTTTATTGGAAAATCCTAAAGTTGCACGTTTGATTTTAGATAAAGGAATTCTAGCTTCAAAAGCACGAATGGCTGCCAAGCGAGCTAGGGAGATGACCCGTCGTAAATCCGGTTTAGAAATCGCAAACTTACCTGGTAAATTAGCGGATTGTTCTTCTAAAGACGCAGAAAAATGCGAACTATTTATTGTCGAGGGAGATTCAGCAGGTGGTTCGGCTAAACAAGGCCGTTCAAGAATGTATCAGGCTATTTTACCAATTAGAGGGAAAATCTTAAATGTTGAAAAGGCCTCAATGGAGCGTATATTGAGTAACATTGAAATTCGCTCGTTATTTACTGCCATGGGCACTGGTTTTGGAGCAGAATTTGATGTGAGCAAAGCCCGTTATCATAAACTAATCATTATGACCGATGCAGATGTCGATGGTGCGCATATTCGTACGTTATTATTAACGCTTATTTTCCGCTATATGCGTCCTTTGATTGATGCAGGCTATGTTTATATTGCACTTCCGCCACTCTATAAATTAAAAGTTGGTAAAAAAGAGATTTATTTAGATACACATGAGCAATTACTCCAATGGGAAAAAGAAAATCCAAATACTAAGTATTCATTACAAAGGTATAAAGGTCTTGGAGAAATGAATGAAGATCAACTTTGGGAAACAACTATGAATCCTGAAAATCGTCGGATGCAGCGAGTGACTGTTGATGATGCAGTAGAAGCGGATGCAGTGATGTCTATGTTGATGGGAGAAGAAGTAGAACCCCGTCGTGTCTTTATTGAAACAAATGCAGTCTATGTACGTAACTTGGATGTATAGAATTACCCTTGAAAGGAGTTAGTCATGACGGAAGATCATTTTGATGTTAGCAAACAATCTTTTGAAGAAATCAATTTACCTGATGAAATGCGTAATTCATTTTTGGACTATGCTATGTCAGTAATTGTCGCAAGAGCCCTACCAGATGTTCGTGATGGATTAAAACCTGTTCATCGTCGTATTCTATATGGTATGAATGAATTAGGTGTTACACCTGATAAACCACATAAGAAGTCAGCCAGAATTGTTGGGGATGTTATGGGTAAGTATCACCCTCACGGTGACTCTGCAATCTATGAAGCCATGGTAAGGATGGCGCAACCCTTCTCCTACCGCCAAATGTTAGTTGATGGCCACGGTAACTTTGGTTCAGTCGATGGTGATGGTGCAGCTGCAATGCGGTATACTGAAGCTAGAATGGCTAAAATCACTCTAGAAATGTTAAGAGATATTAATAAAGATACAATTGATTTCCAAGAAAACTATTCTCAAGAAGAAAAAGAACCGGTTGTATTACCAAGTCGTTTCCCTAACCTTTTAGTTAATGGAGTTTCTGGTATTGCAGTTGGTATGACAACTAATATACCACCGCATAATTTAGAAGAAGTCATTGACGCTTTACAAATTCTTATGCGTAATCCAGAAGCGACTGTGGATGAATTGATGGAAGCTTTACCGGGTCCTGATTTTCCTACTGGTGGAATTATTGTTGGAAAATCAGGTATTCGCCAAGCTTATCGGACAGGTAAAGGAAAAATCACAATTCGCGGTAAAGTTGAAATTGAATACTTTGGTAATAATCAAGACCGTGAGCGAATTATTATTAAAGAATTACCTTATGGTGTAAATAAAGCTAAATTAGTTGAAAGAATTGCTGAATTGGGTCGTGATAAGCGAATTGATGGTATCTCCTATATTGCTGATGAGTCTGGTCGTGAAGGTATGCGGATTGTAGTTGAAGCACGTCGAGACGCTTCTGCTCATGTTATTCTAAATAACTTATATAAACATACTCCTTTACAGACTAACTTTGGTATTAATATGCTAGCGATTGATTTCGGAGTTCCTAAAATACTAAATTTAAAAGAAATTCTTGAAAAATATTTAGCCCATCAAGTTGAAGTGATTACGCGACGGACTAAATTTGAAAAAGGAAAAGCAGAAGATCGGGCTCACATTTTACAAGGTCTACAAAAAGCCTTAGATGTCATTGATGAGATTATTGCTATTATTCGTTCTTCCCACGATTCAGAAACAGCTAAGCAAGAATTGATTAATCGTTTTGAATTTTCGCAAATTCAAGCACAATCTATTTTAGATATGCGATTGGTTCGCTTAACTGGATTAGAACGAGAAAAAATCGATGCCGAGCTAAAAGATTTACAAGAATTGATTGTTCGCTTGACTGAAATACTTTCTTCTCAAGAAAGAATTTATGAAATTATTCATGATGAATTAAGAGAAATACTTAAGAAATATAATGATCCAAGAAGAACTGAAATCAAATTGGGTGAAATTCAGTCTCTTGAAGATGAAGATTTAATTGATGAGGAAGATATTTTGATTGCTTTAACCACTTCTGGTTATATTAAGCGTATGACTGAAGATGAGTTCCGTGTTCAAAATCGAGGTGGTAGAGGGGTTAAAGGAATGGGAGTGAGTGACGAGGATTCCATTCAAAGCTTAGTTTCTGCCTCCACCCATGATACCCTCCTCTTTTTCACTAATTTTGGTAAGGTTTATCGCGCTAAGGGTTACGATATACCTCAATATGGAAGAACTTCGAAGGGCTTACCTATTATTAACCTCTTAAACTTAGATAAAGAAGAGTATGTAAGAGATATAGTTAATATTCGTAGAGAAGCTGATGATGAAGACACTCATCTCTTGTTTGTTACTAAAAATGGGACCGTTAAGCGTACTTTAGTAAGTGAATACTATAACATTCGTACCAATGGTTTAATTGCTATTAAATTAAGAGAAAATGATCAGTTAGTGAATGTATTAATTACTGATGGACAAAAAAATATTATCATTGGTTCTAATAATGGTTATGCCGTTAGCTTTAATGAAAATGATGTCCGTGATATGGGTCGGACAGCCTCAGGTGTCAGAGGTATGAGACTCCGTTCAGGAGATTATGTTATTGGTGCTGCTATTTTAGATGATGATAAGCAAGTTCTTGTAGTGACAGAAAATGGTTACAGTAAGCGAACTGAATCTAACCAATATGCTATTAAAAACCGAGGCGGTAAAGGTGTAAAAACATCTAATATCTCTCAAAAGAGTGGTAAATTAGCTGGTTTAGTCACTGTTGATGGTGATGAAGATTTACTAATCATGACCAATGAAGGAGTCGTCATTCGTGTTCATATCGATTCGATTTCAACCGCTTCAAGAGATACCTTGGGAGTTAAGGTTATTCGATTAGATGATGATTCTATCGTTGATAAAATTGTTGTCATTGAAAAAGATGAAGAAAATACAGAAGAAGATATGTCGGAATCTGATAATTCAATAGAAAATTCAGAGGAATAGAAAAATTAGATTGATTTCTTAAAAATAGAGTGATAAAATTATTAAATGTGAGTTAATAGCTTAATAGCTTAACTCCTTGCTCTATGGAGCCATTAGACCAAAAGGAGGTGCAGTCATGAGTCAACCAACTAAATATGAAATCCTTTATATTATTCGTCCAGATATGACCGACGAAGCAAAGAAAGAATTAATTGCTCGTTTCGATCAAATCTTAGTCGATCAAGGATCAGAAGTTGTCGAATCAAAAGACTGGGCTAAGAAACGTTTAGCATACGAGATCAACGATTATCGTGAAGGTGTTTACCACTTAATTACTTTAACCGCTGATGATGCTAAAGGGATCAACGAGTTCGATCGTCTAGCACGAATCAACCGTGATATCTTACGCCATATGATTACAAAAGTAGAAGAATAATCACTATGTTTCACGTGAAACACTTGTAGGAGGAAAATTATGAATACCGTACAATTAGTTGGGCGTTTAACCAAGGAAATTGATTTACGCTATACTTCTTCAGGAACTCCAGTTGGAAGTTTTACACTAGCTGTAAATCGCAGTTTTACCAATCAACAAGGTGAGCGTGAAGCAGATTTTATTAATTGTGTGATTTGGCGTAAAGCTGCTGAGAATTTAGCTAACTTTACCCGTAAAGGTTCTCAAATTGGAGTCGAAGGTCGTATCCAAACAAGAAGTTATGATAATCAACAAGGACAGAGAGTATATGTTACTGAAGTTGTTGTAAGTAACTTTCACTTATTAGAACCAAAATCAGTGACTGAACAACGTCCAGTTTCCGATGGTAATCAATCATACAAACAACCAAATCAAACGAATCAGTTTAAAGCTCAACCAAATCAAACGAATAGTAATGATTTTAGTTTTAATCAAGACTTCAGTCAAAATAGTAATCCATTTGGTGACAGTCAGAAGGTGGATATTTCTGAAGATGATCTACCATTTTAGAATAATGTAGAGGAGGAAAATGCATGGCACAACGTCGTGGAGGAAGACGTAGAAAAAAAGTTTGTCATTTCTGCGCTAATCATATCGATTATATTGATTACAAAGATACAGATCTTTTAAAAAGATTTATTTCAGAAAAAGGCAAAATTTTACCTCGTCGTGTAACAGGTACTTGCGCAAAGCATCAACGTACATTGACTAATGCAATTAAACGCGCACGGATCATGGCTTTATTACCATTTACCGTTCAAGAATAATATTTGACCACCCTTTGGGTGGTTTTTTTGTTTCACGTGAAACATTAAGTAATTAATTAGTAGATAGAACATTTCACTTAAATATGATAAAATAAGTGATATTAATACTACGAGGTGTACTGTGTTTAAAAAAATAAAACTAAAAGAATTTTTTGATTACTTCCATTCGCTTCAAATTTCTTGGCAGATTTATTCTATTTTATTAATTTATATAGTTTTAATTGGAGTAGCCTTTAAATTAGAGTGGCGTATAGGTGTATTATTACTAATTTTCCTTAGTATCATCATTCTATTTTTTACCTTTAATATTAAAGGTTTTATTAAGGATTTAACGAAGATGGCGAGTCATATGTCAGAAAATGCTTCTTTAGCGCAAGAATATGCCCTATATAATGCTCCAATAGGAGTAATACTCTATGATCAAGAAGAAAGAGTAACGTGGACTAACCCAGCTATTAAGAAGATTTTTGAACAGGATATTATTGGTGAAAAAATTGAAAAAGTGGATGGGAAATTGACACAAATTCTTGGACAAAGTAATATGAGTCAATGGCAAGAAGTGTCTTTAACTAATGGTTATTACCGAGCCTTACATCATCATGAATATAAAGCACTTTATCTTTATGACATTACACAAGATATCGAAATTCAAAAAGTAATCGGTGAATCCATTCTAGTAATGGGATCTTTATTATTAGATGATTTTGATGATCTCATTTATGCGATGGATGATGAAGCAAGTGCAAAATTTGAATCTGATTTAATCAGTCGTCTTAATCGCTGGGCAGATCATTATCAAATTTACTTAAAGCAAACTGATGAAGATCAGTTTCTACTTTTGTTGAATGAGAGTTCTTTAAATGAACTCGAAAAAGAAAAGTTTGAATCCATTGAAGCTATTAAAGAGTATTATACCAGTCGAAAAATTCCTATATCGCTTTCTCTCGCTTTTTCTTATAGTCGAAATACTCAACAAAATATAATTGAAGTTTCTAAGCAGGTTAAATCAAACCTAGACTTAGCACTAGGTCGTGGCGGAGACCAAGTTGTCATTCGTGAAATAGAAGGAAAAGCAAGGTTCTATGGCGCAAAGACTAGTTTTACAGAAAACCGTTCGGATATACGCAGTAAAATGTTTTTCCAAGCGCTTAAAAGTACGGTATTGACTTATGATCGAATTTTAATTAGTGGACATCAGTCACCAGACTTAGATTCAATTGGTTCAGCCTTAGCTGTCAGACAAATTGTAAAATCTTTTGATCGCCAAGCCAAAATTCTGATTGATAGAGATGAACTCAACCAAGATATAAAAGGGATTATTAATAATGAGTACTTCGAGAAGTCTGATGAAGAAGTTTTCATTGAAGAAGCAGATTTAGATAACTACTTAAATGAAAAAACTCTACTAATTTTGGTAGACCATCATCGAGCGATGATTTCACAAGCTGAGTCTATCTTTTTTGACTACGATATTGTTATCATTGATCACCATCGCCAGGCAGAAGAATTCCCCAAAAATTGTGTGCTAAGTTATTTAGAACCTTCGGCTTCATCAGCGGTCGAATTACTCACGGAATACTTTAGTGTGATGGATGAAAAGGAAAATGCAATTGATGAAATGCTTGCAACAGTTATGCTAGCTGGTATAATTATTGATACCAATCAATTTTCTTTAAGGACCGGGTCGAGAACTTTTGAAGCAGCGGCATATTTAAAGTCTATGGGTGCAGATAATATAAAAATTAAGCATCTGTTAAAAGAAAGTTTAGAAAGCATTAAAATTAAAAATCGCTTGATTGAGAATACTGAAATAATCGATAAGGTCTTTGCGGTAACAGTAACGGATGAAGATATAGTAGTGGACAATGTCTTAGCTTCTCAAACAGCTGATGATTTGTTAGGAATTGATCAAATTGAAGCTTCATTTGTTATTTATAAACGCCATGAGAACGAAATAGGTATTTCAGCTAGAAGCTTGGGGAAAATAAATGTCCAAGTTATTATGGAAAAGCTTGGAGGTGGAGGTCATTTATCTAACGCAGCAACACAGATAAAAGACCAAACAATCCAAGAAGTAGAAGAACAATTAATTAAGGTAATTAATGTTAAGGAGGACTAAAAATGAAAGTCATTTTGTTAGAAGATGTTCGTAAGCAAGGTAAAAAGGGTCAGATTATAAATGTTTCAGATGGTTATGCTAATAATTACTTAATTAAAAATGGTTTAGCAAAAGTAGCTGATGCTAAAGCAATGAGTGAATTCAAAGCACAAAAGAAAGCTCAAGCAAAGTTGGAAGCGGAAGCATTGCAAGAGGCAAAAGATTTAAAAGTACAAATTGAAAAAGAAGAAACCATCGTTATCATTTCAGCTAAATCAGGTGAAGATGGTCGTTTATTTGGAACCATCCCTTCTAAACAAATAGCACAAGAATTAAAGAAACAATACGACATAGAAGTAGATAAACGTAAAATTGAGTTAGAAAATAACCTTTCATCCTTAGGTTTCCACAATGTTCCGGTTAAATTGCACACCGAAGTAATAGCAACTATTCGTGTAAAAGTCGAAGCAGTTTAGATAAAATATAAAGAGGTGAGACGATGGATATTTCGCAAATGAATCAGATGCAAGCACCTCAAAATATTGAAGCAGAAAGATCTGTCTTAGGTGGTCTTTTATTAGATCCAAAGAAATTAGCAACTGTTCAAACACTTTTACAAGAGCAGGACTTTTATAAAGTAGCCCATCAGCAAATTTTTGCAGCTATGGAGAGAGTTTTTGATCGCGACAATACCTTAGACCATTTGATGTTAAAGAATCAATTAGATGCTTTGGATCAACTAGAAAATGTCGGAGGCTATGAATATATTGTTGAACTAACAGGTTTCACTCCGACCACTGCTAATATTGAAAATTATGCCAGAATTGTTAAAGAAAAATCTATATTGCGACAACTCATTCATGCATCATCGAAAATTTCTCAAGTTGCTTATGATGAAGAAAATGCAATAGAAGAGATCATCGATCAAAGTGAAAAGTTAATTTTATCAATAGGAGAAGGCTCTCAGAGTAATAGACCTCAAATGATGAGGCAATTGATAGCCGAGGCTTTTGATAATATCGTAAAATTAGCAGAGGAAAAACGCGATGTTGTTGGTCTTCCTACTGGTTATCATGAGCTGGACAAATTAACTAGTGGTTTTCAACCCGATCAGTTAGTTATTATTGCCGCTAGACCTTCTGTTGGTAAAACAGCATTTGCCTTAAATATAGCACAGAATGTCGCAACTAAATCTAAGGTTCCAGTTGTAATTTTCTCCTTAGAGATGAGTGCATTAGACATGGTATATCGGATGATTTGTGCAGAAGGAAGTATACATGCATCGAATCTACGAACAGGGCAATTGACGGATGATGAATGGAAAAGTTTCACGGTAGCAACTGATATATTAAGAGAAGCTCCTATTTATATTGATGACTCAGCTGGTATACGTGTTTCAGAAATTAGGGCTAAGTGTCGTCGTCTAAAACAAGAAAATCCTGATTTAGGTTTAATCGTTATTGACTATTTACAACTTATTGATGGAAATGGAAGAGAAAACCGCCAACAAGAAGTCTCAGAAATTTCGCGCCAGTTAAAGAAACTATCTAAGGAATTATCGGTTCCAGTAATTGCCTTATCACAACTTTCTCGTGGTCTGGAACAAAGGCAAAATAAGCGACCTATTTTAAGTGATATTCGCGAGTCGGGTTCAATTGAACAAGATGCAGATATTGTCGCTTTTCTTTACCGTGAGGATTATCACCAGCAAAATGGTGATACAGACGAAGGACACAAGGACGATTTACCAGATAATACGGTAGAAGTAATTATTGCTAAAAATAGAGCAGGTGCAAGAGATACTGTCAAACTACTTTTTAAAAAAGAGTATAATAAGTTTTCAAGTTTATCCTATCAAAAAGAACCTTTTACTGTATAATATAGTAAAAGGTTCTTTTGTTATTTGACAAAGAGTAGTGATTTGAAAGATAGAATACGAGGAGATAATATGGAAGAATATTTAACAGCCCAGGAATTTGCTGATGAATTAGAAGTTACTCGACAATTGATCTATTATCATGCAAAAAAGATTCCTAATGAGGAGAAAGTGTATAATGAAGAAAACAGATTGGTTTTTACAAAAGAACAGCAAAAGCTATTAAAATCTTTTATGACAGATACATTTGACACTCAAATAGAAGAAACAGTCAAAGCCAAAGCCGAAAATAAAAATGAAGTGACAAAAGAAAAAAGTCAGAATTATGAAGAAAGTATAAAAGATAAACCAGGTGAGGAAAATACTGAATCCCTAGATCATTTGACAGAACTCAAGCGTGATTTTTCTTATGATCCTGAACTGGCGAAGCAAATCTCATTTGTCCTTGAAAATGAACGTGACTCAAAAAACGAAAAGTCAAGTGAAAACGAAGAAGTAAAAGAAAAAGGCTCTTCAAATACTATAAAAAAAAATCTGATGTCAGATGATACGGATCTAAAAAAACAGCAACAAGCCATTAGAACTTATATTGAAAAGACTGTCAAAGAACAACTGAAAGAAAAATGGTTGAAGGATGAAAAAGAAAGAAATGTTCTTATTAATGAACTAAAAGAAAAAAATAAACAAATTAATGATTTACTGCAATTAGTCGACCAGCAACAGCAGCTAATGCTCTTGACAGAAAAGAAGAATAATCATTTAATAGAGACTATTGAACATCTGGGAATAGAAGATAAAGTAGCTCAATCGATGAAAGTCTCTTCGGATGAAGATGATGAACAAAACGAATCAATTAAGTCAAAGTCATGGTTGCAAAGGTTATTTAGCTAATTTTATTCGCAGTAAGAAATTTAGGAGGATTTTATGAATTTAGAGGAAGTAGTGATTGTTTCAGCAAATCGAACAGCTATAGGAAGATTTGGCGGCAGTTTGAAAGATGTTTCGGCAGTGGAAATGACTAGTCAGTTACTCAAAAGGATGCTTGATAATATCACTCTCGATCCTTCTTTAGTTGATGAAGTTTTCATGGGAAATGTCTTGTCCGCAGGTTTAGGTCAAAACGTTGCTCGTCAAATAGCTATTCAATCTGGTATTAGTTTCAAAACACCTGCTACAACTATCAATCAAGTTTGCGGATCCGGAATGAAAGCTGTTATGTTAGCTAGCCAGTCTATTATGACAGGTGAAAATGAAATTGTGGTGGCGGGGGGTTGTGAAAATATGAGTCAAGCCCCTCATATTCTTTCCAATCATCGCTGGGGCTCCAAGCTAGGCAATGATAGGGTAGTGGATACTTTAGTTTTTGATGGTTTGACTGATGCTTTTGAAGGTTATCACATGGGAGTAACCGCTGAAAACTTGGCTGAAAAATATCAAATCAGTCGCGAAGAACAAGATGAATTTGCGTTAAGCAGTCAAAAGAAAGCTGAAAAAGCTTATTCTTCTGGTCGGTTTAAGCAAGAAATTATTCCTATTGTCCAAATGAAGCGTGGTCAAGAAGTTGTTTTTGAAGAGGATGAAAATATTCGCATGGGACAAACTCTTGCCGACTTAGAAAAATTGAAACCAGTATTTAAAGAGAATGGGACTGTGACTGCAGGCAATTCCTCAACTATTAATGATGGTGCTGCTGTCTTACTCCTAATGTCTAAGCGTAAAGCGAAAGAGTTAGGACTAGAAATAATGGCTAGTATTCGTTCAATAGGTAAAGCAGGCGTTGAACCCTCTTTAATGGGAACAGGACCTATTCCAGCTACTCAAAATGCTTTAAATAATGTCGGTTTAACCATTGAAGATATGGATTTAATCGAAGGAAATGAAGCATTCGCAGTCCAATCTTTAGTAGTCAATCGAGAATTAGGAATTAAGGACGAAATCATTAATGTTAATGGAGGAGCTATTGCTTTAGGGCATCCAATTGGCTGTAGTGGAGCGAGAATTCTTGTCACCCTGATTCACGAAATGAAGATACGTAATGTGGAAAGAGGATTAGCGACCTTATGTATAGGTGGCGGACAAGGAAATGCTGTCATAATAGAAAGAACGCGAGCATAATTTTACAAAAAATAAAGGGGCTGGGACAAAAGCCTTGAATAATTAAAGAAAGTCCGGTCAACGAGACAATCGTTAATCGGACTTTTTCTTTAAAAATATAAACCATGTCTTTCGATCAAGCCGACACTTTCCTGGAAGCCCTCGTTACGATTGAGAAGCGCTTGTAAACGGAAAAGAAAAAGCGAAGTCAAGCTGATATTTGTGGTCAATAATCTACGTAAATACGCAAAGTAGCGAGCCTAGATTGGAAAGTCACTTTCCAATCTAGGCTCGCTGAAAATTTTGAGGCGGCTGAGAAGCATTTTTGTTCCAGCCGCTTTAATTTATTCATAGGGTTCAACATGAATGTCGATATCTTTAATTTGAAATTGATCTTGTAAGATAGCTTCGATTTCTTCTGTAATACAATGTGATTGATAGACGGACATACTCGGATCTAAAGCAATGGTAACATCTAAATAGATCTGTTGTGTAGCCATTCTTGCGCGAATGGAATTAATAGCAATCACATCAGAGTGGGAGAGAATACATTTTTCATAAATTAATAATGTTTCAGGGTCAAATCCATCTGATAAAGTAAAAGTCGATTCTTTAAAGACTTCAAAGGCAGACAGTATAATAATAATGCCCACTGTAATTGAAAGAAACGTATCGATAATAGGAAAGCCCCAGCTGACACTTAAACTTCCGATAAGAGTTGCTATTGAAATAAGTAAGTCACCTTGCATATCCTTAGCAGTAGCTTTTAAACCGACAGAATTTGATTGGGTGGCTAATTTTTTTAAATAGGACTTCGTTAAAGTCAGAATTACGATTGAAAGAAGTGTAGTAAGAAGAACTTGTTGGCTTGTTTGTGAATAGTCTTTGGAAAAAAGTTGACTCATTCCTGAAAGAATTACTTGAAAGCCAATTGTGAACATTAGCAAAGAGACAATGAAACTGGATATAATTTCGTATTTTTCATGTCCAAATTTATGGTTATGATCAGCAGGCTTCTTTGCTAAATATAATCCAATCCACACAGCAGAAGAGGCAATAATGTCTGATAAGTTATTCAGACCATCAGCTTGTAAAGAATTTGCTTTAAAGATTGAAGCGGTAGTTAACTTGATTGTTGTCAGTAATAAATAAACTGTAATTCCAATCACTGCACCTTTGGAAGCGAGTTTGTAATTATTCATAAAGATTGAAAACTCCTAACGGTTTATTTCTATGAAATTAAATTTAATCATTATAAAAAGACCAGTAGTTTAATCCTTCATCTAGCAAAATTTGCTCATTAATGGGCTGGAAACTATACATTTTTTCAGGATTATCATTGGGATCATTGACATAGACATAGCCAGGTTCATAGCCACGAATTACGATAATGTGACCTACATCGGTAAAGAAACCAGGTTTGACAGATGCAATTACCACTTGGCCTTTTTGGACAGCTTCCATAGCAGAGTAAAAATTATTACCATGATTATAAAAATTAAATCCGTGATCGGTTGCATAATCTGAAAATATAGTCCAGGAGGTACCCTCATTTTCGAAAAAATAATCGCGACCGGACCATTCAAGCACTTCTTCTGGCTCAACCAATCGGTTGGATAGATAAGAATACACCATGGCTAAAGATACGATTGCACAACCATTGTCACCTAAAGTATCTTGTTGACTAGCGCCATAATCGATGTCTGAATAAAGGGGTGACTTTTGTAAAATTAATGGAACATCCATTTGTAAATAAGAGTTTTTACTAGCGAAGGAAGGCTGATCAGGGAGAAAGAGGGTTCCTTCTCTTTCAATACTCATCTGGTTCTCATTGATGGCTTGTACAATATCTTGTTGAGCACTCATAATATTTCCTTGATAATCTGTTCTTATAATATCAGCAATCGATTCTTGAACATCTTGAATGGAAGCTGTTTTGGAACCATATTTATTTAATTCAAGGGCCAGCATTTTTTCTTCTTCTGTAGCGGTTTCTTCATTAATGGTTTCATTTTTTACACTCGGTAATTTTTTTTTAATTAGTGCTTGATTGGATGTTGTAACTTTCTCTGGACTGGTATTTTCTTTTGTAGAAAGATGGTTTAAGTAGAAAGTTAAGCTTAGACTTAATAGGATGGTTATAAGGGATAAGAAGGCTGCAAGACGATTTATTTTGTCTTGAAATGAATGCATGGTTTTCCTCCTCAATGGAGCATTACTCCGTAAATTCTTGTTTATGATAGCATAAATTATAAGGGAAACCTATCGAAAAACAAAACTAAAAAATTTGTAATCATATCGCAATTCGGTAAATTTAAATTCTAAATGAGAATCTCTAAGAGCTTATTTGTGACTATTTTTAAGTCCTGTGTTTTAATGGAAGAGTATATAAAGGAGAGAGTACAGTGGAAAAAAATAACTTATTGATGCAGTATTTTGAATGGTATCTGCCTAATGAAGGAAAACATTGGATAAACTTACAAAATGATGTAGATCACTTGTATGAAATAGGTGTGGATCATATCTGGCTTCCTCCTTTTTGTAAAGCCACTTCTATTAATGATGTGGGGTATGGAGTCTATGATCTTTGGGATTTGGGCGAGTTTGATCAAGCAGGAAATGTGCGCACTAAGTATGGTAAAAAGGAAGACTTATTGAAGGCTATTCAATTACTCAAACAAAAAGATATTCTACCAATTGCTGATCTTGTGATTAATCATAAGGCTTATGCAGATGGTAAAGAAAAATTTCATGTGATGAAAGTGAATCCTGAAAACCGTCAAGAAATGATTTCTGATCCTTATGAAATTGAAGGTTGGACCCATTTCTATTTTCCAGGTAGAGCGAATAAATACTCAGATTTTGAATGGCACTGGTACCATTTTAGTGGCATTGATTATGATGCGACTAATAATGAAGAGGGTGTTTATTTAATTTTAGGCGACGAAAAAGGTTGGGCTGATGATCAATCGGTAGATAGTACCTATGGTAATTATGACTATCTGATGTTTGCTGATATTGATTTTTCTCATCCTGAAGTAAACGAACATATCAAACAGTGGTTAAAATGGATGGTGAATGAAACGGGAGTTAAAGGTTTACGCTTCGATGCATTAAAACATATTGATTCTCACTATATAAAAGAACTCTGTGAAGAAATTAATTTTACACAAGGTGATGATTTTTATTTAATTGGTGAATATTGGAATCCTGATCTTGAAAAAAAATTAGATTATTTAGAATCGATTAATTATCAGTTAGATCTCTTTGATGTAGGCTTACATATGAATTTATACCAAGCCAGTCAAGCGGGTAATCAGTATGATTTAAGTAAAATTTTTGCAGGAAGCTTAGTTAAGGACAATCCATTAGTCAGTGTAACATTTGTTAATAATCACGACACACAACTAGGACAATCTCTTGAGTCTCAAGTCGAAGAATGGTTTATACAACATGCCTATGCTTTAATTCTTTTGCGTCAGCAAGGACTTCCTACTCTCTTTTATGGCGATTATTATGGAGTACAAAATGGAGAGAAGTCCCCATCCTATCAAGAGCAAATCGATCCTTTACTACACTTGCGAAAATATCATACTTACGGAGAGCAAGTGGATTACCTTGACCATCGAAATACCGTAGGCTGGACTTGTCTAGGAACACAAGAACATCCCTACGGGATAGCAGTAGTGATGACTAATAGTGAGGCAGGTTTTAAAGAGATGAGTATGGGTGAATTGAATGCAGGAGCTATTTATGTTGATTATCTAAATAATCACTCAGGCAAAGTAGAATTAGATGAGCAAGGAAAAGGATTTTTCCCAGTTAATCAAGCCTCAGTATCTGTTTGGATTGATGAAAAAGCTATATGGGACTAGTGAAATAAGATAAATTTAAAACTATTAAAGATAGATATATCTAAAAGAATCACGTATAATATTATTAAGCGTTTTCATATAAACGGCTTATTTAGCATGGGAATGAAAGGATGTGAATAAAATGGAAAAGAAAAATCGGGGCTTTGAAGTTATCCGTTCGTATAAGGATAAAGCGATTCGAATTCCTCAACGGCAAACCAAGTACTCAGCTGGCTATGACATTGAAGCTGCCGAAACGGTTGTACTTCCTTCCTTTTGGAAACAGTCTGTTTATTATTTAATACATAATACCTTTTTAATGATTAAGGGTCAGGAAACCATGAAGGAAGATGACTTATGGCAGGCTACTTTAGTTCCAACGGGTTTAAAGGCCTACATGATGGAAAACGAATATTTGAAGATTGTTAACCGCTCGTCGGGAAGTTATAAGCACCAAACAACCCTACCTAATGGTATTGGTATTATTGATCAAGATTATTATAATAATGAAAAAAATGAAGGACATATATATATTCAACTTATTAATTATGGCTTGAAGGATCGAACCATTCATAAGGGTGAAAGGATTGCTCAAGGAATTTTTTCTAAATTTCTACAAGTAGATGACGATCAAGTAGTTAATAGTGATCGACAGGGTGGTTTTGGGTCATCTGGTTAAGGGAGTGATTGAATGGCAAAAAATAAGGTAATGTATGAGTGTTTAGCTTGTGGCTATGAGTCACCTAAGTGGTTAGGAAAATGTCCAAATTGTGGCAGTTGGAATCAAATGGAAGAACAATTGGTCCCTACAACCACTACTTCAACTACTTTGACTCATACATCACAATCAATGGTCGGCAAAGCCACTCAATTGGATCAAATTCCAAGTCAAGTTGAAGAAAGAATTAATACAAAAATGGGAGAGTTCGATCGAGTATTAGGCGGGGGAATTGTTCCAGGTGGTTTAGTTTTAATTGGAGGCGATCCTGGAATTGGGAAATCGACTTTATTACTTCAGGTATCCATTCGCTTGGCTAATTTGAAACAGCGGGTCCTTTATGTTTCTGGTGAAGAAAGTTTAACCCAAATTAAACTCAGAGCTGAAAGACTGGCATTAAGTGGTAAAGATTTTTATTTATTATCTGATACGGACTTGGGTAATATTGTGACTCAAATTCAAGAAGTGAATCCTGAAATCGTAGTCATCGATTCTATTCAAACGATGGCATCACCAGACAATCAAGGCTTAGTGGGATCTGTTTCTCAGTTACGGGCAGCGACTAATATTTTGATGCGAATAGCCAAAGACCATAAAATTGCTATTTTTATAGTTGGCCATGTAACTAAAGAAGGCAATATAGCGGGACCTAGAATGTTGGAACATATGGTAGATGCGGTTTTATACTTTGAAGGTGAAAAACATAATCGCTTCAGAATCTTAAGGGCTGTAAAAAACCGATACGGATCTACCAATGAGATTGGCGTCTTTGAAATGATTGATACAGGTTTAGTAGAAGTAACCAACCCCTCAGAGTTATTCTTAGAGGAGAGGATAGAAGGTGCTACCGGATCCACAGTTGTTGCTGCCATGGAAGGGACGCGAACGGTATTAGCTGAAATCCAATCATTAATGACTCCGACGGTGTTTGGTAACGCCAAACGCACCGCATCAGGAATAGAGTACCAACGTATATCGCTCTTATTAGCAGTCATGGAGAAACATTGTGGTCTTTTAGTTCAAAACCAAGATGCTTTTTTTAAAACGACTGGAGGGGTTCGCTTAGATGAACCCGCCATTGATTTAGCCATAGCTGTAAGCATTGCTTCTAGCTATTGGAATCGAGAAGTGAGAGTAGATGATGTCTTTATTGGTGAGATTGGTCTAACTGGAGAAATTAGAAGAGTCAATCAGATTGAAGAACGAATTAAGGAAGCAAGTAAATTAGGCTTTAAGCGTGTTTTTATCCCTTATAATAATCAATCGCATCTAAAACAACTGGACCTATCGATTGAAGTCATCCCAGTTAAAACGATCAAACAAGCTATTTCAATCGTTTTTCCTAAATAATTGAAAATTCTTACAAAGGAGGTGAAAAAATGATAAAAAAAATGACGATTAGTGTATCAATGATTGTTGGCTTAAGCTTTGGCTATACTTTAGGAGCAGAAATTTGGCGTAGTCTTCGCTTATACCATCAATTATTAATCAATCCTTTTGTGAATAGTATGATTTTCGGACTTATTTTTATGTTATTAGGTATTTTACTTGCGCCGCTTTTTGAACAATTAATTCATAAATTACTATCTATTTTGGAAAAGCAGTCAACGCCAAATCTGTTATTCGGTGCTTTAGGCATTTTATTAGGACTATTAATCGGTTATTTACTTTCGTTGCCGATTGGGTCTTTAGATATCCCTTTCTTATCGAGTACAATGCCGCTTGTTCTGACTGTTTTAGGGGGAATGATTGGTTATCAAATGATGATCAATCGCCGAGATGAAGTCTTACATCTCTTTACAAAATCTGGCCAAAAACTACAATCTGCTTCTTTTGAATTGAATAAAAAACCTAAACAAAGCGAAGTCAAAGCAGGTCAAAGATTGAAGATATTAGACACTAGTGTAATTATTGATGGAAGAATAGCAGAAGTGGTTCAAACAGGCTTTATAGAAGGAAGTTTATTAGTTCCAAAATTTGTCTTATCTGAATTGCAACATATTGCAGATGCTTCTGATTCTTTAAAAAGGGCAAAAGGTAGACGTGGGTTAGATATTCTAAACCTTTTACAAAAGTCTTCCAAAATAAATATTGATTTTTTTGAAGGAGACTATGCGGATATCGAAGAAGTTGATGCGAAATTAGTAAGGCTAGCTAAAGATTTAAATGCGATCTTGGTAACCAATGATTACAATTTAAATAAAGTTTCAGAATTTCAAAATGTTCCTGTCTTGAACATTAATGAGTTAGCCAATGCGGTAAAACCAGAAGTGTTACCTGGTGAGGAAATGCAAGTTCAAATTATAAAAGCAGGAACCGAACGCCGCCAAGGGGTGGCCTATCTTGATGATGGCACCATGGTAGTGGTTGAGGATGGCCAAAATTATATTAATAAGCATTTAAATGTAGTAGTTACTTCATCTTTGCAAACAGCTGCTGGTAGAATGATTTTTGCTAAAATTTTTGAAAATTAAGAGCATTTGAATCTCATTAGATGAAGGAGTACAATAGCTTTTGTAGACTAGATGGAATTAAAGGAGAAATACAATGAGCGATAAAATTCGTGTGCGTTATGCACCAAGCCCTACGGGCGATTTACACATTGGGAATGCGAGAACAGCTTTGTTTAATTATCTATATGCACGTTCACAAGATGGAACGTTTATCATTCGGACAGAAGATACAGATACAAAACGTAATCTAGAACATGGTGAACAAAGCCAATTAGACAATCTAACTTGGCTAGGTATTGATTGGGACGAATCCCCGGTTAATCCTGGTGAATATGGTCCTTACAGACAATCAGAGCGTTTGCATATCTATCAACCCTTGATTGATGACTTATTAGCTCGTGACTTGGCTTATAAATGCTATATGACTGAAGAAGAGTTAGAAGCAGAAAGAGAAGAACAAAAGGCTCGTGGAGAAATGCCTCATTATGGGGGAAAACATGCCCACTTAACCAAGGAAGAACAAGAAACTTTTGAAGCTGAGGGCCGTCAGCCTGTTGTTCGTTTTAGAGTACCAGCAAATGTTACTTATCAATTTGATGATATTGTAAAAGGGCCTGTAAGCTTTGAATCGAAAAATATTTCAGGCGATTGGGTAATTCAAAAGAGAGACGGTATGCCTACTTATAACTTTGCTGTAACTGTGGATGATCATATGATGAAGATCACTCATGTTTTACGTGGAGATGACCATATTGCGAACACCCCTAAACAAATGATGATTTATGATGCTTTTGATTGGGAATATCCAGAATTTGGTCATATGACATTAATTATTAATGCCGAAACTAATAAAAAGTTATCTAAACGTGATGGTGGAATCCTACAATTTATTGAGCAATACCGTAACTTAGGTTATTTACCAGAGGCTTTGTTTAACTTTATTGCCTTATTAGGTTGGTCACCAAAAGGTGAAGAAGAAATCTTCTCGCCACAAGAGTTAGTGGAACAATTTGACCCAGAACGTCTATCAACCTCGCCTGCTTCATTTGATAAGAAGAAATTAGAATGGATTAACAACACTTACATGAAAGCAGCAGATCTTGAGACAGTGGTGGACTATGCATTACCTCATTTACAAAAAGCAGGAAAAGTAAGTGCTGATCCTAATGCAGAAGAATTAGCCTGGGTTAAAAAGCTAGTTAGCTTATACCATGAGCAAATTTCTTATGGTGCTGAGATTGTTGAAGCATCTAGCTTATTCTTCAATGATAAGTTAGAGCTGAGTGAGGAAGCAAAAGAAATTATGCAAGCTGAGAGTGCTTCAACAGTCGTTCAAGCTATGCAAAGCAAATTACAGGCTTTGTCAGATGAAGATTTTGTAGCTAGCAATATCAAACCATTGACTAAGGAAATTCAAAAGGAAACTGGTATTAAAGGGAAAACCCTCTTTATGCCAATCCGAATTGCGGTTTCTGGTCAAATGCATGGTCCAGAATTGCCGGATATGATTGAAGTACTAGGCAAGAAAAAAGCCTTAGACCATATTCAGCAAGTTTTATCGCTTTAGTGAATACAAAGTGGAAACCGATGGTTTCCACTTTTGTTTGAGAGCTTTTTCTTGAGCTTTAAATAATGGAATGTCATAATAAATATGCACAAATTTGAAGGAGGCTACTTATGTATTTCGTAGATAATGAAAATAACTATGATGCGAGTGTCAATATTGCTTTGGAAACTTATTTAGTAGAGAATCGCTTAGTCGATGAGCCAATTTTACTTTTCTACATTAATGAACCTTCGATTATTATTGGCCGTAATCAAAATACTTTTGAAGAAATTAATCAAGCTTATGTTGATGAACATAATATTCGAGTAGTTCGCCGTATGTCAGGTGGGGGAGCCGTTTACCATGATTTAGGAAACTTCTCATTCTGCTTTATCAAAGATGATGATGGAACATTTAGAGATTTTAAAGCATTTACTCAACCCGTCATTGATGCTTTACATAAGATGGGAGCCACTTCAGCTGAATTGTTAGGCCGAAATGATTTACTAGTAGATGGCAAGAAGTTCTCTGGTAATGCAATGTATGCTAAACGTGGGCGTATGACAGCTCATGGAACGATTTTATTCGATTCTGATTTAGACGAAGTCAATAATGCATTAAAACCAAACAAAGCAAAGTTTGAATCTAAAGGTGTCAAGTCAGTACGCTCACGGGTGACAAACTTAAAGCCTTACGTGGATGATAAGTATAAAGAGTTAACTACTGAGCAATTCAGAGACCTTGTCTTATTAGAAATCTTTAATGTTGAAAAACGCGAAGATGTTAAAGAATATCATTTGACAAAAGAAGACTGGGAAAAGGTTTATCAAATTCGTGAAGAGCGTTTTGGTAATTGGGATTGGAACTACGGTCACTCACCAAAATTTGATATTCAAGCCTCTCACAAATTCCCTTTCGGTTTTGTAGATATGCGCTTCAACATTAAAGATGCCATGATTACCGATACCAAAATTTATGGTGATTTCTTTGGACTTGGTGAAATTGAAGATGTAGAAAATGCTATAACTGGCGTTAAATTTGAACGTCAAAGTATTTTAAAGGCCCTAGAAAATATGGATCTTAAAAAATATTTAGGAAATGTTGAAGCAGAAGAGCTTGTTGAAATGATTTTCTCATAAAAGTGCAATAAATTATTGGCCGGAAATATTTCCGGCTTTTTTAATTCTTTATGGACTCATTAAATGCCAATATATTTATTCGAAAGTAAGTGCTAGTAATGATATAATAAGCCTCAAGTTTAATGATAGAAAGAGGGTTCATAAGATGGCTATTCAATTATTTAATACCTTAACACGTCAAAAGGAAAACTTTATTCCCCTAGAAGAAGGAAAAGTGAGCTTTTATCTTTGTGGGCCAACAGTATATAACTATATTCATATTGGTAATGCACGTTCTGCTGTTGCTTTTGATACTATTCGTCGTTATTTAGAGTATCGCGGCTATGAAGTGAATTTTGTCAGTAACTTTACTGATGTGGATGATAAAATTATTAAGGCAGCTGAAAAGGAAGGATTAACAGCCAAAGAGCTTTCTGATAAGTATATTGCTGCCTATAAAGAAGATATGCGTGCGATTAATGTTAAGCCCGCCAGCAATAACCCGCGTGTTATGGAAAATATCCCAGAAATCATTGATTTTATTAAAGTTTTAATCGATAAGGGCTATGCTTATGAAAGCCAAGGAGACGTCTATTATCGGACAGCTAAATTTGAGAAGTATGGCCAATTATCGGACCAGTCTATCAGCGATTTGCGTGATGGCGCTAGTCAACGAATTACTGATGAAGAGAGTGAAAAAAAGGAAAATGCGATTGATTTTGCTTTATGGAAGGCAGCTGGAAAAAGTGCGGTTTCTTGGGAATCGCCATGGAGTAAAGGTAGACCCGGATGGCATATTGAGTGCTCGGTAATGGCTACGAAATACTTGGGAGAAACGATTGATATTCATGGGGGTGGTCAAGACTTACAGTTTCCTCATCATGAAAATGAAATCGCTCAGTCCGAAGCCCATTCTGATTATTCTCATCCCTTTGCTAAATATTGGTTACATAATGGGTTTGTAACTATGGGATCCAATGGAGAGAAAATGTCGAAATCGTTAGGTAATTTTGTGCTTCTAAGGGATATTATTAAAGAATACGATCCAATGGTTATACGCTATCTTTTAGCCAGTGTGCAATACCGTCGTCCTATCCGTTATGATGCTAATGCCATCGCTACTGCAAGTCGTGAAGTTGAACGTTTGAAAGAACTGATGGATCGCTTAGCCTATCGAATGGATCATTTAGGAAGTGGACAAGCTAGTCTTGATAGAGAACAGGAAGTAAGAGAAGCAATCAAAGAAGGCGTGGATGCTTTTAATCAAGCGATGGAAGATGACTTCAATACGGCTAATGCTTTATCAGCTATTTTTGAAATGAGCAAGCAAATTCATCGCTATCTTGATCAAGAAGCTGTGGCGCTTCAATTGTTAAAAGAAATCAATCAATTGATGTATCAACTTTTAGGGATCTTCGGTTTGGAATTAAATTCGACAGAAGTCCTTGATAGCGAAATTGAAAATTTAATTGAGGAAAGAAATCAAGCGCGTAAAGAGAAAAACTTTCAAAGAGCGGATGAAATTCGTGATTGGTTGAAAGAGCAAAATATTTTATTAGATGATACTCCGCAAGGAACAAGGTGGAAAAGAGGATAAAAGTGACAAATGAAAATACACCAGATAAGTATTCTTTGCTAAATGGCGCAGCCTTAGCCTATGTAGGAGATGCTGTTTTTGAAGTAGAGATACGCAAGCATGTGATTGAATTAGGAAAAACGCATCCCAATAAATTGCACAAAGCCGCCATCAAATATGTTTCGGCTAAGGGGCAAGCGAAAGTGATGCATCATTGGATTCAGCAAGACGATTTTTTAACAGCTGAAGAAATTCAAATCTATAAACGTGGGCGCAATCATAAGGCCAATACAAAAGCTAAAAATGCTTCGATCGGTGATTACCGTCAAGCAAGCGGATTTGAGGCATTATTGGGTTGGCTTAAATTAAGTGGACAAGAAGAGCGTTGCTATCATTTAATTCAACTAGCGATTCAATATATTAATGAAGAAGGAGCCTAATAATGAGAAAGAAAAATCATACAGCGGATTTTCATAAGAAAAAACGCTCCAATATAAATTCTTTCAAAGAGCCTTTGGTAGACTCAAAAGCTTTTGAAAATAGTGAATCGATCTACGGTAAACATGCTGTTCAAGCTTATTTAGAAACAAAAAAGCAAGTTAATAAATTATTTATTCAAATAGGGATTGCAGGAGAAGTAATATCTAGTATAATAAAAATGGCTAAAATTAAAGGAATTGTATTCCAGGAAGTGCCAAAGTCGAAGCTAGATGAAATGGTTGATGGTGAAAATCATCAAGGTGTTGTTCTAACTATTCCTCCTTTTGATTACGCTGAACTAGAAGATGCTCTTCAGTTAGCAGCTTCAAGAGGAGAGGATCCTTTTATTCTTATTTTAGATGGGATTGTCGATCCACATAACTTGGGCTCTATTCTAAGAACGGCAGACGCTACAGGCGTTCATGGGGTGATTATCCCTAAAAGACGTTCAGTTGGATTAACCAATGTAGTTGCAAAAATATCTACTGGAGCCATTGAACATGTTCCAGTGATCCGAGTAGCTAACATTAAACAGGTTATGGATCAGTTAAAAGAAAAGGGAATATGGATCTTTGCGACGGATATGGCTGGAGAAGATATGCGTCAGTGGGATTCACATGGACCAATTGCATTAGTAATTGGTAATGAAGGTCAAGGGGTTTCTGAACTTGTAAAAAAATCAGCAGATGGAATCGTTACTATTCCGATGGTTGGGCATGTGCAAAGTCTGAATGCATCTGTTGCAAGTGCAGTCTTGATGTATGAAGTAGCACGCCACCGTATTGGAAAGTAGGGATTATCATGCGATATAAACGTCAGGAAATTTTATTTGTTGACGGTTATAACATGATTGGTGCATGGCCAGAACTTACCCAACTTAAAAAAATGGACCAGTTAAATCAAGCGCGCGATCAATTATTATTTGAGCTTTCAGAATATCGAAAATACCGAGACCTCAAAATTATCGTTGTCTTTGATGCACAATTTGTTCCCGGAATAACACAAATTTATGAACACTATCAAGTCGAAGTTGTTTTTACACAAGAAGGGGAAACAGCTGATTCCTATATTGAAAGAGAAGTAGCTCATTGGATTTCTCCTCTTAATCGTGTGGTAGTTGCGACAAGCGATATGGCAGAGCAATGGCTAATTTTTCAAAAAGGTGCCATGCGAATGTCTGCTAATGAGCTTTATATGCAGTTACAATTTAATAAAAGACAAGTTCGACAAACAGTTGAAGACCACTATTCACAGTTAATCAGGCGGCGGAGCCCTTGGAAGCTTGACCAATTGAAGCTATTAGATGATCTAAGATTTCGCTTAGATGATGACAAGAATGAATAATGGAGAGATGAAATGAACGAGTTTGACCATTTGACCAATGAAATGTTGATTATGCGCTTGAAAGAAAATATCGCTGATGAGTTTTCATTTATGTTACTAGTTGAACGTTTTATTCCCCTCTTAAAAAAATTTGCTTATCAAATGCCAGTGGATGGCTATGAACCAGAAGACATTATTCAAGAAGGAGTTATCCTGATGTATCGGGTAATTCAACATTATGATCCTGCTTATGGTGGTTATTTTGCCCCTTATTTTCAAAGATCATTGTATAATTACCTGATTAATTTACTCCGTCGCAATTCCAAAGAAGCTCAGACCATTCGCTTTGGAATGGACGCTGAACGCGATCAGCTTGAAATTGGTGATAGTATTAGTCATAAGAGCTTAAGCTATGACTATCAATTAGCAACTACTCCCGAATTACAAGTTATTGTCAATGAAGAAAAAGAACGTTATCTTGCTAAGCTAAGTCTTTTTGAAAGACAGATTATCTTCTGTTATAGTGATTTATCAATGAAACCAAGAGAAATTGCTGAGTATTTAGGCATTGATAAAAATCGAGTCAAAAATGCTTTGAGACGAGCAAAAGATAAGTTAAGAGATATTATCGCTGAATAGAAACTACTAATAATTTATCCAAGAATTAGTCGAAAATAGACCGATTCTTGGCTTTTTTATTAGGAATCTGAGTCTTTACTTGTGCAATCTACTTATGATATACTACGGTCTGTTCTTTATGAACACTATGATTCTTCGGTGGATCAAGCCGCCCTCAGTCCTTTGGTCATAGTAATTACTAGAGCCTGCTCTATAAAGGAGACTAATATGAAAAAAAAATATACTACTAATGATTTAACGCGAATAGCATTAGTTGCTGCTTGCTACATTGTGTTGACTTTGATAATTTCCCCTCTTTCCTTTGGATTGGGAATTCGTATCAGTGAGGGATTGAATTTTTTAGCCCTTTATAATAAACGTTATATTTTAGGAGTTACTTTAGGCGTTTTTATTGTCAATTATTTTTCTTACGGTATTTGGGATATGATCATTGGCTCGCTCACTAGCTTTATTTTTTTACATTTAGCTTGCTCTATCATTGAAAAACTATTTCCTTTAATTGATAGTAAGAAAGATGAAATTAATAAGTCGCTGTTTTTCAAATATTTAATTATTGGCCTATCCATGACTATATCGATGGTTAATATTGCCTTGTTAGTTGTTTTTTTAGGAGCTCCTTGGGAAACTTTTATAACCCGACTTGTAAGTATGATGGTTAGTGAAGGCTTATCTCTATTGGCTGGAGGAATAATTATCTATTTTATCAGTGAGCGAATCGATTTAAGACGCTAAGTGATAGATTATTAGAAGCAATCATCAATTTATATTTCAAAAACGGTCAAGAAATATTAGCTTTTTTAAAATGAAAATTGAAAAGAATTAATTTACAAGCAAACATTTGAATGCTAAAATAATGTCAGTTAAATAATCGTAAAGTAAAGGGGAGCCTTGAAGCTGAGAGTGGACTTGTTCCAGACCCTTGAACCTGATCACGGTCAAACGTGCGTAGGAATTACTTTGAAATAGGGACTTTATGCCTTTTCTCTTTACTTTGCAAAAATGTAAGGAGTTTTTTTATGGGAAAGAATAAAAATGTTTTACTTCTAGTAGAAGCAGCTATTTTTGCTGCTATCGCAGTGGTCCTGTCTTTATTACCGACAAATTTCGGTGCTTCATTATCGATTTCTTTAGGCATGGTACCATTGACAATTTTATCCTTAAAACGAGGATTTAAATGGGGGCTGTTTTGCGGCTTTCTATGGGGTTTGCTACATTTCCCCCTAGGGAATGTATATTTTTTAAGCGTTAGTCAGGTATTAATTGAATACCTCCTTGCTTTTGCTTTTGGTGGTTTTGCGGGCTTAATGTCTGAGCGTTTTTATCAGTCTGAAAATAAAGCTTGGCCTTTAATTTTAGCAACTTTCATTGGAACATTTGCACGTTTCTTCTGGCACTTTGTCGCTGGCTATATTTATTGGGGATCTTATGCACCTGAAGGGATGTCACCCTTAGTCTTCTCATTTATCATGAATGGAGCGAGTGCCTTATTAACATCTTTTGCTTCGGCAATCATTCTAATCCTAGTCTATCAAGCAGCCCCTCGTTTATTCGATCGTAAGCTATATAGATAATAAGTTTATATTTAAAGTAGTGAATATTTCTCCACTACTTTTTTTGTGCACATTTTTAAATTAAATTTAAACCAATCACAATAAAAAGTTAAATAAAAGCATTTATACTAACGTTTCAATTTATATTTTCACAATACCTTTTAATCTTCATTTAATGTGAAATATCAAAAAGTTATGTTATAATGCTCTTATGACTTGTGGCAGAAAGGTGGTGATTGGTTGTGATCGAATTATTTGATGTTGCTAAACATTACTATTTGAATAATAAACAAGTTAAAGCGGTTGATGGTGTTTCCCTAACGATCCAAAATAAGGAAATTTTTGGTTTGGTAGGAGAAAGTGGTGCTGGAAAATCGACTCTTTTAAGGTTTATTAATCTTTTAGAAAAACCAGATAAAGGAAAGGTATTAATTGATGGACAAGATCTATTGCAACTCAGCAAGGAAGAACTGCGACTCCATCGTAAGTCTGTAGGTATGATTTTTCAGCATTTTAATTTATTGAATAATAAAACAGTTGGTGAAAATATCACCTTACCCCTTAAATTGTTTAAATATTCAAATGCCCTGTCTCTTGATTCTGTTCTTGATTTTGTTGGTCTAGCTGATAAAAAAGATCAATATCCTGGTCAGTTGTCGGGGGGGCAAAAACAAAGAGTTGGTATTGCAAGAGCGTTAATTACTAAACCAAAAATTTTGCTTTGTGATGAGCCGACCTCTGCTTTGGATGTCATGCGAACGAATGAAATTGTTCAAATATTAAAAGCAGCACATCAACAATTCGACATGACAATTATAGTGGTGACCCATGAATTGGGTTTTGTAAGGCAACTTTGCGACAGAGTGGCAATTATGGAAAAAGGTGGTTTAATAGATATAGTTGATAATTTGACCGACCGTGACCAAGAACTAGTAGGAAGTTATTATGATAAAGTGAAGGAGGTCCTAAGCTAAGATGTTGGAAGAAATAATAGTGCGCGTCATTGAATATTGGCCAAAATTATGGGAAAGTCTTCAAGAAACAAGTATTATGCTTTTTTTCTCCTCAGCAGCAGCTATTTTGTTAGGTCTTCCTTTAGGTACTCTTTTATTTTTGACTAGTCCGGGTCAGCGAATGGGTAAAGCAAGAAAGGATTATTTTTTGAATTCTAGCTTAAACCTATTTGTAAATATTGTTCGTTCTTTTCCTTTTTTGTTACTTGTTGTCGCAATGCAACCCCTTATTCGAATGGTTTATGGGCGAGCAACTGGCGATCCGATTGCAGCATCCTTTCCGATGATGTTGATTGCCATTGCCCTTTATGCTCGCTTCGTGGAACAGTCTTTGCATGACATTCCTAAAGGCGTGGTGGAATTAGCTGATTCCCTTGGAGCGAATACTTGGGAGTTAGTCACTCAATTTCTATTTGTTGAAGCACGGTCATCTTTAATTATTGGATTTACCACTGCTTTTGTATCCTTTCTATCTTATTCGACCATTATGGGGGTAGTTGGCGGCGGTGGGATAGGAGATTTTGCTATCCGATATGGTTACCAGAGGTATGAAACGGATATCATGTATTTTGCGATTATTCTAATCATAATCATTGTTCAAATTCTACAATGGTTAGGTTTAAAAATTGCGCGTAAGTTAGATAAGAGATAATAGGAGGAATTAGATGTTTAATAAAAATTTATTTAAGAGCTTTGTTACTTTTGCATCAGTGTCACTAGCTTTAAGCGGTCTACTATCCGTTTCGGCACAAGAAGATAATGTATTAAAGATTGCTTCTCATATGCCACCGATGACTGATATCGTTGAAATTGCAGCGGATGTAATTGAAGAGCCTTACTCTATTGAATTAGTAGAGGTTTCTGATAATATTCAATACAATGAAGCAGTGTTTAATGATGAAGCTTTTGGAAGTTTTGCACAACACCTTCCATTTATGGAAATGTTCAATGAAGAGCGTGAAGCAGATTTAGTAGCCATTCAACCAGTATATAACGCTGTTGTTGGGTTCTATTCACCTGTTTATGAGTCAATGGAAGATATCGAAGAGGGCGCAGAAGTGGCTATTCCTTCAGATCCAACAAATGAGGCACGTGCATTATTCGTCCTTGAACAAAATGACTTAATTGAATTAGATGATGAAGCAGGTCTTTTCCCGACAGTAGATGACATTACTGAAAATCCTTATAACTTCGAGTTTACAAGTGTTGACTTATTAAACCTAACAGGTGCTTATGAGGATGGCGTTGAATTAGTTTTCAACTACCCAACTTATATTGCTTCAATTGATTTAAAACCTGAAGATGCTTTGTTCTTAGAAAAAGATGATGAAAATACTTTTGCTATTATTCTTTCAGTTCGTGAAGGAAATAAAGATAGTGAAGCAGCTAAGGCATTACAAAAAGCTTTCTCATCTCCTGAAGTACGTGAATTTGTCGATAAATTAGCGGAAGAAGGACACTTAGAACCAGCTTTTGATTCTAAAGACAATGAAGACGATGAAGACGATCAGAATGAAGAAGCATCTGATGATCAAGATGATTCTTCAGAAGAAGCAGAATAATAGAAAAAGTAAAAGCTGGCTAATGGCCAGCTTTTTTGATTGTATAAATGAATTCGTTTACTTAATTTTTATTAGAAATTCCTCTTGAAATCCTCATGCAATTTTAATAAAATAAACCTACTTTATTTTCTGGAGGGATTAGTATGAAGAAGAAAGATCTATTAGCTATTGGTTTTATGTTATTTGCCATGTTTTTTGGAGCAGGCAACTTAATCTTTCCAGTTGCTCTCGGCCACGAAGCTGGTCAGAGTTTATTACCAGCTATTTTAGGTTTCATCATTACCGGCGTCGGGTTGCCATTATTGTCGATGATTGTTGGCTCAAGTTTAAAAGGCGGTTATTTTAATGCTTTGAGTAAAATTAACTCTGTCTTTGCGATTGTTTTATTAACTTGTAACTATTTAATCATAGGGCCCTTGTTTGCTATTCCGCGGACGGCCACAACTACTTATGAGATGTCCGCTCTTCCATATATATCTAACGCTAATGGGATTACTTTAGCCCTATTTACCTTCGTCTTTTTTGGCCTTGTTTTGTGGATTTCATTAAATAAGAATTCGATAGTTGATGCGATTGGCAAGTGGCTGACGCCAGCTTTGTTAATTTCCTTAGTCATTTTTCTAGTAAGATCCTATTTCCTTTATCGAACAAATGAACCTTCTGCTCCGATGAAAATAGCATATCAAAACAATCCTTTGGCTGAAGGTTTTGTTAAGGGTTATGCTACTATGGACACACTTGCCACATTAGCCTTTGCTATTGTTGTTAAAAGTGCTTTTGAAACAAAAGGTGTCTTTGATCAAAAAACACTATTAAAAGAAGGAAGCAAGGCTTCATTAATTGCAGCAAGCTTATTGGGACTTTTCTACTTTGGTCTAGCATGGGTTGGTAATCATATTAGTCTAACAGAGGCTCTGCCTGAAGGTCAAAATCTTGGAACTTTTCTATTACAGACTATAGCAAATAATGCTATGGGGCAATCCGGTGTTGCTTTGTTAGGAATTATTGTCTTTTTAGCTTGTTTAACCACCGCTTGTGGCCTAGTAGCAGCAATTAGTCAGTTTTTTCATGATCTATACCCTAAGATTTCCTATCAAAATCATGTTATCATAATGACTGCTGTGTCATGGTTAATGGCCAATCAAGGATTGGATCAAATTATAGCGACTAGTGGTCCTGTTTTAGAGATAATTTATCCTGTCACTATGTCTCTTATTTTCCTTGTCATCTTACATAAAGTGCGACCACTTAACAGAATGCAATTTTTATTACCTCTACTGTTCGTCTTATTAGTTAGCTTTTTTTCTGTTCTATTGAACGCTAAAGTCATCGAGTGGAAGTGGCTTGTAGATATGCCCCTAGTAAAAATTGGCTTTGCATGGATTCCAACTCTCGTCCTTGGAACTTTAGTCAGTGTTATTTTTGTCGACCGTTCCCAAAGCTTAGACTTTACTGTCTAAAGAAATTAAAGCATTAGCCTAATAAAATTTTTAATAATTTATTTTCAAATTAACATTTCAATAAAGTGATATAAAAATGCTGGACTTAGATCCAGTATTTTTTTATTGAATTTTTTGATCTAGAGAATGCACAATCTATAATTACTTAATTCATTGAAATAAAGTCGTTCTTATCCAATAAAGATTGTGAAGAAAATCAAAGAAAAGAAACTATTTAAATGAATAATATGCTCAACAAAAAAATGAAGGTCGTTCATATTTATTTATTCACAATATAAATAAAATATTAACCAAAAATTAACTAAAAAATTTCACTAAATAAATCAATAAATTTTTTGATAGTTACTCATATTATATTTTAGAGCAAAATAAAAATTTTAAAAGATAGCTGTATGTCAATAAAGAAAGCGTTGACAAACAAACAGGTAAAAGGTAGACTGAAAATATGAATCCGCTTGCAACGGAATGAATATTTATGGAAGGAGGATAATGGGTAAGTTATTGTTATCTGGTCTTTGTGAAAAATTTCACTTTTAAGAGAGTTGATTTTTCAAATAAATAAAGGAGCAATTATGATGAAAAGAAAATTAGGATTATTTACGTTATTGTTAATGGGCGTATTTTTATTAGTAGGCTGTTCTGGTGGAGGAAGTGGCGAAACTTTAACAGTTGCTGTATCTGGGGATGCAATTTCACTCGATCCGATTGCCACCAATGATAACCAGTCCAGTCATGTTATGACTCAAATATATGAGGGATTAGTTAAAATCAATGATGAGGGTAAGGCAGAACCTAGCTTGGCTGAAAGTTTTGATCAACCTGATGAAACAACATACGTTTTTAAATTAAAACAAGGAATCAAATTCCATAACGGAGAAGAATTAAAGGCATCTGACGTTGTTTTTTCTCTAAAACGTGCGATTGAAGCACCAAACGTGAAGCACTTATTCGAAACAATCGATATTGACTCTGTAAAAGCTACTGATGACTATACAGTAGAATTTAAACAAACTGAGCCGTTTTCTGGTATTTTAGCTGCTTTATGCCACCCTGGTGCATATATCGTAAATGAAAAAGCAGTAAACGAAGCAGGTAATGATTACGCACGTAATCCTGTAGGAACTAACGCTGTGAAATTTGTTAAGTGGACCAAGGCAGATTCTGTTGAAATGGAACGTTTTGATGATTACCATGGGGAAAAAACTGAATACAAGAATTTAATTTTCCGTGTAATCCCTGAACCAAGTAACCGTGTGATTGAGTTGGAATCTGGTGGGGTAGATATTGCTTATGACATCTCAGCAATTGATCTTGAGAAGGTTGAAAACAATGATAAATTACAATTATTGAAATCTTTTGACTATGGGACAACTTATTTAGGATTTAATATTGCTAAAGAACCATTTAATGATCCAAAAGTTCGTGAAGCGATTTCTTATGCAATTGACATTGATTCGATCGTTAAAGCTGTATTTAAAGGATTAGGTCAAACAGCTACAGGTGTAATGTCACCTACGTTAGCTTATTCTATCTCTGATGAATATGAGCCACGTGCACGCGACGTTGAAAAAGCGAAAGAATTACTAGAAGAAGCTGGTTTCCCAGATGGCTTTGAAACTTCTATTTCAACTAATGAAAACAAAGACCGGATTGATATGGCAACTGCTATGAAGGAACAATTATCAGAAGTAGGTATTGATGTTTCAATAAACGTATTAGAATGGTCAGCATTTAACGAGTTAATTAAGAATGGTAAACACGATATGTTTGAAATTGCATGGACAGCAGATTCTCCAGACCCAGATACTTTCTTATATCCATGCTTCCACTCTTCAGCTAAAGGTGAAGGTGGTAACTACATCTATCTTGAAGATGATGAGTTAGATAAGATGTTAGAAGAAGCCCGTTTCTCTCAAGATGATGAGGAGCGTGCAGACCTTTACCGTCAAGCACAAGAACATTTAATGGATATCACAGCTTGGATTCCAGAGCACAATAAAGAATTGACAGTGGGTGCTCAAAAAGATGTTAAAAATATTAAACTTTCTCCATTTGGATGGTATCAATTAGCGCCGGTAACTAAGGGAGAAAAATAGTTCATTGTATTCTAGAGGAGATGGAAACATCTCCTCTATCTAAAGAAGAGGGTGCGTTAAAACATGCTAAAATATATATTAAAAAGGCTACTGTATTTAATTCCTGTCATTTTAGGCGTCTCTTTTATTGTATTTGCTTTGCTTTATATCACTCCAGGAGATCCTGCACGAAATGCTTTAGGACCTTCTGCTTCTGAGGCAGCAGTTAAGGCTTTAAGACTAGAAATGGGATTAGAAGATCCGTTCTTAGTACAATTTGGTCGTTACATTAAGAATGTATTTACTAAATTAGATTTAGGAACTTCCTATATTACTAAGTCTTCAGTTGCAGCTGAGATTTTTAACCGAGCAGGTGCTACAATAAAATTAGCATTTCTTTCCATTTCTTTTGCTGTTCTATTAGGTATTCCAATTGGAATTATCTGTGCGATTAAACAGTATTCTATTTTTGATAATATCGCTATGGTTTTTGCTTTAATTGGTATTTCAATGCCAGTATTCTGGTTAGGACTTTTACTTATTATGTTATTCTCTGTTAGACTAGGCTGGTTCCCATCATCAGGATTTTCAATGCCATCTCAGATGGTTCTTCCTGCTGTTGCCTTGGGATCCCAGTCCGTTTCGGTTATTACGCGGATGACTCGATCTTCAATGCTGGAAGTTATTCGACAAGACTATATTCAAACAGCAAAAGCCAAGGGTCAGCGGCAAAATGTTGTCGTTTGGAAGCATGCGCTTGGAAACGCCTTGATTCCAATCATTACAATTGTCGGTACTCAGTTTGGTCAGCTTATGGGGGGAGCCTTAATGACAGAGGTAATCTTCTCAATTCCTGGTATTGGTCGTTTGATGGTTGACTCCATCAAGATGCGTGATATGCCGATGGTTCTGGGATGTGTTCTCTTTGTGGCGGTAACCTTTAGTATTGTTAACTTAATTGTGGATATCCTATATACCTATGTTGACCCACGAATTAAGACAAAATATGTGTAAGGGGGTATCAACATGGAAAATCCTAAATTAAACTCTGAAAAAGATGAAGTAGCTGAATTAGACCGTAATCCGATAGTTAGCGGAATGGAAGAAGAGCATTCAGTTGTAAAGGACCATTATCTGAAAGAGCAAGAACACAAGCGTGGTCGCTTCCGTGGTCTGCAAGACATTTGGATTCGTATGAAACGTAATAAATTGGCAATGGTGGGTCTCTTTATTATTGGACTTTTGGTATTAGTGGCTATTTTTGCAGATCAGATTGCTCCTTATGGTTTTGCTGAACAAAACCTACAAAATCAATTTGCACCACCAAGTTCAGAACATCTATTTGGAACAGATGATTTGGGTCGTGATATTTTTTCTAGGGTTATTTATGGATCAAGAATTTCCCTAAAAGTTGGATTTATTTCGGTATCGATTTCACTGATTATTGGTGTAGCGATTGGAGCAGTGACAGGTTATTATGGTGGTCGAGTAGATAATATGCTTATGCGCTTTATTGATATTCTACAATCGATACCAGATATTCTATTAGCGATTGCTATTATGGCAGCTTTAGGGCCCGGATTGGCAAACCTTATGATTGCTGTGGGGATTGCAGCTATTCCCGGTTATGCGCGTTTAGTACGCTCCTCTGTGCTTTCTATTCGTGATATGGAATTTGTGGAAGCAGCTAAAGCAAATGGTTCGAGTGATTTTAGAATTATCTTAAAACATATCATTCCAAACTGTATGGCACCGATTATTGTTCAAGCGACCCTCGGGGTTGCCTATGCAATTATTAATGCTGCTGGTTTAAGTTTTATCGGTTTAGGATTAGAGCCACCAACACCAGAGTGGGGAGCTATGTTATCAGGTGGTCGTTCTTACATTCGAGATGCTGTACATATGACCCTCTTCCCAGGACTGGCTATTGTTACAACGATTTTTGCATTAAATGTCTTAGGGGATGGTCTGCGTGATGCACTCGATCCTAAGCTGAAGCGCTAGGGGGAAAGATTATGGTGGAATTATTAGACTTACGAAATGTTAGTGTACAATATGAGACAGATTCAGGAACTGTATACGCAGTTAATAATTTGAATTTATCAATCGGTAAGAAAGAGACCTTGGGGTTAGTTGGAGAAACTGGTGCAGGAAAAACAACAACGGCTTTAGCTATTATGCAATTAATTCAAGATCCTCCTGGTAAGATTACCTCAGGTGAAATCTTACTTGAAGATCAAGACTTAATGAATGTTAAAGAAAAGGATATGTTCAATATCCGAGGCAATAAAATTTCGATGATTTTCCAAGATCCAATGACTTCATTAAATCCGATAATGACCGTTGGAGATCAAATTAAGGAAGTTATCGAACTCCATCAAGATCTTACTAAAGAAGAAACCGTTGCAAAAGCAGAAGAAATGTTAGAGTTAGTTGGAATCCGTAAAGAAAGATTGAATGACTATCCACATCAATTCTCTGGTGGTATGAAGCAGCGGGTGGTTATTGCGATGGCTCTTGCATGTAATCCGGAATTAATTATTGCCGATGAACCGACAACGGCTCTCGATGTAACCATTCAAGCACAAGTACTAGAATTAATGAAAGATTTAAAAGATAAATACGATACATCAATGATTTTAATCACTCACGATTTAGGTGTAGTCGCTGAAATTTGCGACTATGTATCGGTTATTTATGCTGGTACGATTGTGGAACATGCTTCTGTTGAGAGTTTATATGAAGAACCACTGCATCCTTATACGCGAGGTTTGTTTGATTCCATTCCAAGTGCCGATGAAGATGTGGATAAATTAAAAGTCATTTCTGGCTCAACACCGGACCCTTCGGATTTACCGTCAGGCTGTCGCTTCCATCCAAGATGTAAACATTGCATGGAAATTTGTAAGTATAAATTTCCAGAATATCGTGAAGTAAAACCTGGTCACTATGTAGCTTGTCATTTATATAACCAGGAAGGGGGAGAAAACCTTGACTAACAATAATCAAGAAGCATTGATTAGTGTGCGTAATCTTAAAAAATATTTCCCCACTAAAGCCGGTGATTTAAAAGCGGTTGATAATATTAGTTTTGATATTAAAAAAGGTGAGACTTTGGGTCTAGTGGGTGAGTCTGGTTGTGGAAAGTCTACGGCAGGACGTGCCATTATTCGTTTACATGAACCAACGGCCGGTGAGATTTACCTTGAAGGTAAGAACATTATGGAATACAAGGGCTTGAAAGAAATGCGCTTGATGCGTCAAGAGATGCAAATAGTTTTTCAAGACCCTTACTCTTCTCTTAATCCAAGGATGTCCACTTTTGACTTAATAGCTGAGCCCTTACGTGTTAATAAATTGACAAGAAACCAGGCTGAATTAGAGCAAAAAGTGTATAAAATGATGGAGACGGTAGGTCTAGCTAGACGGTTAGCAGGTTCATTCCCACATGAATTAGATGGCGGACGGCGTCAAAGAATTGGTATTGCTAGGGCACTTATTCTTCAACCGAAGTTTCTTGTTTTAGATGAACCGGTTTCTGCCTTGGATGTTTCCATTCAGGCTCAAATCTTAAACTTGATGGATCAACTGCAAGAGGAATTTGGTCTGACTTATCTCTTTATTTCACATGACTTATCAGTTGTTCGGCATATTTCTGACCGGATTGCTGTTATGTATCTTGGTCAGATCGTAGAATTAGGTACTTATGATCGGATTTTTGAAAATCCATTACATCCTTATACGAGAGCTTTACTTTCAGCTATTCCGATTCCAAAAGTTGGAGTTAAACGAGAGCGGATTTTCTTAGAAGGAGATGTACCAAGTCCGGTGAACCCTCCAGAGGGTTGTCGTTTTGCTGGTAGATGTAAACACTGTATGGAGATTTGTAAGACAACTCCAGTTGAACTCAGAGAAGTTGAACCGGGTCACTTTGTGGCATGTCACTTATACAATGATATTAAATTTGCACAGTCGGTAGAATTTCCTGAAGAACAGATGAAATTGATTTAAATTAATATCCCTTCTAAAACACCTCTGTACTAGGTAGTTAGAAGGGATTTTTATAATGATTTTATTTCATTAAGCAATAGTTGATTTGTTTCTTTTGGAAATTACCTTTCATATAAGCGTAGTTAAAAGCTTTATTCTCATAAAAGCTTTCTAAGTCAGAGGATTTATGCGAAGGAGATGTTTGAGCCAATCAATTCATAGTTTTTTCGTAATTATTGAAGATAATAAATTTTTATCTTGACAAGTTAACTTTGCAAATATACAATTTAAGAAAAGTAAACATGGCAAAGGGGAGATAAACTTGGAAAAAGATGATTTTTTAAAGCTGGCTCAAAAGGAAAAAAAGATGAGGGAGAGATTTTTGTTAATGATAAATCGAGCGTTTGGATTTCGAGGGCATTAATTGGTATCGCTGCATTTATTTCCGCTATTAAAGAATCGCAGAATCTCCCTTTTTTGGATATTCTTGCCATGCTGTGTCTTTCAATTGGGGTAGGAGAATTATATAAATACTTTGCAAGGAAAGAAATAAAATATTTATTTTTGTTTATCCTATTGTTTACAGTGGGATTAGTTGCAATAGTGTTTTTTTTAAAGGATCTTTATTATGGATGAAAAGTTAAAACTAAAGAATAATCTAAAAGGTTTACGAAAAGAATTAAAACTAACCCAAGAAGAATTGGCAAAAATGGTTGGAGTATCTCGAAATACTATTTCCTCAATAGAAACAGGTCAGTATAACCCAACTGCAAAATTGGCCTATTTACTATGTTTAGCACTCGATAAGAAATTTGAAGAAATTTTTTATCTATCTACTGGAGATAATTAATACGATATTTTAATCAAAATTTATTCTTAACTAAGATTTTATAGAATATAGTTTAAAATGTAGGTAAAATCTGTAGAGTTTCCAGCAGATAAATGAAATTGATTTAAATAAGAACCCTCTTAAACACCTTATCAAGTTGTTTTAAGAGGGTTTTAGATTTTGAATATTTTAATTACTTTATTGATTTAGACAATAATTAATTTCTTTGTTTTCGAAATCACCATTGGCATAGCTATATTCAAAGGCCTTAAATGCTTTAAAGGTATTTAAATCTAAAGATTTTGTTTGTAGTAAATAGTTGAGTAGAGCCCCTCTCAATTTTTTACTGGTGGCTGAGGGTGCTTTTTTACTTAATTCTATATCCTTATAAAAGTTAATTTGAATGAGTTGCATTTTTTTAGGGTCTAGTAAAGAAGCAAACTCATTAGAAGCGAGATTAATGACGGTTTGTTCTTCGAAAGCTTTATTATAGTGAGCTTTCCACAAGCTTTTCAAGCTTTGATTTTTGATTTTTAGCGAGGTATTAAAGTCTAAACGGTAGGGATTGATTGGTTGAATGGGAGAGATTGGCCCATATAAAGCAGACAGAATTTTCAGATGGTCAATGGCATAGTTCAAGTCTATTTTATCCCATTTGATTTGCCGAAAGGCTAGGCCTTGATAGACTTGATAGGCAGGACGAGCTGTTTTTTTATTAATGACTTGATAACGATGATAGATATCTTGAGCAAGTTCAGCTGAGCATTTAAAGAGTTTTTCTAACTCAGTCGTATCTTTTAAGGCAAGCTCTTTAATAATGGCTTGGACGGGATCTGATTGTGGTATTAAACCATTACCGACTATCGTATCCATCTCTTTACTGGGAGAGAAAATAATTAAAGTCATAGGCACACTCCTTTATTGGGCTTTAGCAACGGATGAAGCTTTTGGTAAGTCAAAGCTAGGAAAATGTAGTTCGAATTGACCAATAATTGTTGATGAAACTAAAGTGGTAATAAAAGAAAAGATCAGGTGTTGTGGAGCAATATATAGCAGTGAAAGTAATAAAACCACGCCATCTGTTAACAGATAGGCTTTTGTAATCGAGACGTAGGCCCTCTCAGAAATAACCATTGCCAAAGCATCATCGCCCCCTGCGGCACAACCTTGACTGATACATAAACCACATCCTACGCCGATTGCAACGCCTCCTAAGATAGCAGCTAATAAAGGCCTATCATAAAGGCTTGGAAGAACAGGTCCCATCCAAAGACAAAGGCGATAGAAAACAGCAAATAGAAAGGATGCGTGAATGGCACGGCGAATAAAATCTTTACCTAATAAGGATAAGCCAATAAGGTAGCAAGTAATATCTGCTAAAAAACTTAATTTAGATGGCTCCCAGTCAAAGAAATGATAGCAGAAGAGAACTAAACCAATGACACCCCCTTCTGTAATTTTAGCGGGTATATGAATGTTCACCAAGCCAAAAGCCATGATAAAGGCTCCTAATGCAATAACCAATATTTCTTTTTTACTTAATAAAAAGCGACTCAAAAAGCGCTTAAGCATATTTACACTCCTAATTTTTATTACACGAAGTCTCATTAGGACACAAAAAAAGACTGCTTGTGTCGTAGGCTAACCTCGTACGGCAATCTTAAGATGGTATGGATGCTTTTTTTGTTTGCTAATTTTTCTTTTGGTAAAACTCTGAGCTTCTAGTAATCTTTTTAGCCTTTGCAGACCCCACATCAGGTTTCAACTAGGCTCTTTATCGACGATATAAGCATCAGATAAACCCTACTGATCGAAATGAACGAACCAGTATCCATCGTAAAACGATACTATAAAAATTATAGCACGAACTAGGAATTTGGCAAATAAAATTACCCTTTTAAAATTATTGCTTTTCTTAAAAGTTTAGCTTGCCTAACAAAATAGAATAGGGTAAACTAAGATTTAAAGGAAATGAAGTACTTCCTATTTACCTTCAGCAAGGTAGATAAACCGCTAATTAGCTGATGACTTCTGTATGCTTTTTTGGCATACAGAAGTTTTTGTATTTTAAAGGAGGAGAAGCAATGTTGTGGAGTTTAGGGCTTGTCTTGATATTGGGGTGGTTGTTTGGAAAACTATTCGAAAAAATTAACTTACCAAAACTGTTAGCCTATTTGGTATTAGGTATTTGTTTAGGTCCAAATGTTTTCAATTTATTATCTAGTGAATTAACACATTTGGCGGGAGAAATTCGTCAAATTGCTTTGATGATTATTTTGATTAGAGCTGGACTAACTTTAAAATTTTCGGATTTAATTAAAGTAGGAAGACCAGCTATTTTAATGTGTTTTTTACCTGCAATTTGTGAAATTTTAGCTATTGGTTTGATTGGACCTTATCTTTTAAACATATCTTATGTTGATTCATTTTTATTAGCTAGTGTACTGGCGGCTGTATCACCTGCGGTATTAGTACCGAGAATGGTGGGGTTAATTGACCGAGGATTAGGAACTAAACAGGCCATTCCTCAAATGATTTTAGCAGGCGGGACAGCAGATGATATTTTAATTTTTGTATTATTTGCAGCCTTTATGCAATTAGCTCAAGGTCAAGGTGTTTCAGCATCAACGGTATTATCTGCACCTATTTCAGTAGTCACAGGAATATTTTTGGGGTTTTTAGTGGGGCATAGCTTAAGTTATTTCTTAAACCGCTATCAGTGGGAAGGGCAACAAGCTTTAATTGTCTCTTTAGCTATTTCTTTTTTAGTTCTTGGTTTAGAGAGCTTATTAACTGACATCCTGCCTTATTCAGGTGTGCTTGCTGTTTTAGTGATTTTCCTAATTGTGCAAAAGAAAGCGCCGCAAAGGGCTGTCACTTTAACAGCCTCGTATCAAAAAATTTGGCAGTTTGCTGAAATTTTCCTCTTTGTCTTCCTAGGAGTGATTGTCAATCCGAGTTTAGCCTTAGAAGCGGGCTGGCCGATAGTAATCATTATTGTAATAGGTCTTATTTTCCGTATGTTGGGGGTTGCTTTATCCATTTTAAAGACACCATTTGCAAAGAAAGAGCGTTATTTTATTATGGGAGCTTATTTACCAAAAGCTACGGTTCAAGCTTCCCTCGGTGGACTCCCATTAATGGCTGGTATTGCTAGTGGTTCTTTAATTTTAATAGCCGCCACTGTATCTATTTTAATAACAGCTCCATTAGGCGCTATCTTTATTGATTATTTTGCGCCGCTTTGGTTAGAACATGAGGATACTTCAGTCAAATAATTAGCACAAAAAGCCATCATGATCTGTTGTGGCACTGTACCCCATAAATGGGACAGAATAAAAAATACCTCTGTTAGGCTGCTTGTTGTCGGTATTGAATCGGTGACACCTAGCCTAATTTTTGTTGAACTCGCTTATGATTAACAGTTTTTTCTGTTTCTAAGTTGATTAAATGGGTGATTTTACGGTAACCATAGGTGAAAGGCTGTTTCTTACATAATTGTCCAATTTTAATTTTCCCTTCATTTTCTAGGTTAGCATTTACACGAACTTTCCAACGATAATAAGTAGATCGAGCGGATCCCTAAGCAGGAGAGGATTAAACTCACCGAATCATGCGCTTTTAAACTTTCAACCGTTTCGACGACCACTTTTGGTACCCACTCCTCTTCAACTCTTTGTGTTTTTTAGGACATCCATCGCTGCTTGATGACGTTTCAATTCAATACATTTCCATTTTGTTTCTGCAGAATAAGCTAGGTGATTAACCCTAATCAAACACCTCCATTAAATTCATTTCATACGAATTTAACGGAGGTGTTTTTATGTTTGCCTCACTATTTGGGGGCAGTGCCTTATTAGATCTGATGGCTTTTATAATTTAATAATTTCTGCTTAGTCGGTGGTTAGTTCACCAGGCCAAGAAGGTGCTCCAGGTGTAACATTAGTCACTTGATAATCCATTTTAGATAAGAATTGGCTAGCCCTTTTAGAACGTCCACCCGAGTGGCATACTAAATAGTATTCTTTATCTTGATTAAGAGATGTATATTCATTTGGGAGCTGATTCAAGGGGATGTTTTTAGATCCAGGGATATGTCCTTCTTGGAATTCAGCTTCACCTCGAACATCAATAATATTAAGCGATTTTTCCTGAGATTTTTGATAAAGTTCTTCAATGGAAATCGTTGGGAACATGGTATCTTCCTTTCTGTTTGACATATAAAAGTGATTTTTTATAAATAAGTGGTAGTTTAAGCCAATAAATTATATACTTAACATACCCGGTAGGGTATATTAAACATCAATGCAAAAGATTTGTCAAGTTTTAAAATTTAAGAACAAATACATAAGAGGAGTTTATCATGCATAAAGATAATAATAAGAAAAACCTACTTAATCGTTTAAAACGAGCAGAAGGTCAATTAAGAGGGGTCCAAAAGATGTTAGAAGAGGACAGAGACTGTATGGATATAGTAACCCAACTAACTGCTATTCGTTCGAGTGTGGATCGTATTATGGGCATAATCATGGTTGAAAATTTAAAAGAATGTTTAACTACTGGTGATAAAGATTCAGAAAAGCAGAATCAACGACTAGAGCAAGCTATTTCGATGATTATAAAAAAATAGAGTGTGAGCTATCAAGTAATGAAAGCGAAAGATTTAGTTTTTAGTGAGACATAGATAGCATATTCTAAAAAAAGCTTATACAATAGTATCAGAAAGAGTACAGGAGGTTTTTTGCAAATGATGGAAGGAAAAACGCTTTATCAAACTAAAGTAGTTAATCGAGACGGTATTCAAGGCAAAACCTTTGTTGAAGATCCAGCAGGTTTTGAAGTTAAGGTTTCCAGTCCATTAAGTGAAATAGAAGGTAGTAATCCGGAGCAGCTACTGGGAATGGCCATAGCAACTTGTCTAAATGCTACCATAGAAGCAGAAGAAATTCGTCGAGGGATTAAACACCAGACTCAAGTATCTGTCTTGGTCGAACTACACCAAGATAATCCCGGCTATCAATTTGTGGTTAAAGTTCAAATCTCTATGCCCCATGTTCAAGCAGATTTAGCTGATTCTATCGTAGAAGTTGCTCTTGAACGCTGTCCCATGCATAAGTTAATGAAAGCTAATGCTACTTACCAAGTTGTTATCAACTAAAAGTGTTCAATCGTTATGAATAAAAAATAAGGGAAAGGGTGTTAGCAATGAAGAAAATTTTACGACTTGGCCTGATGATGGTGACTGGCTTCAGTGGTATGGGGATGGTTCATTCTCCTCATCAAAGTTACTTTGCTCAAGGTGAGAATTTAGTCTTTGCCGAAGAAGCAGTAGATATTCAAGAAGTTCGACAAGCAATGGAACTGTGGCAAGAAACGGTACAATCCTATTCATTAGATGCTCCCCAATATACTATTGCTAGTTTACAGCAAATGGGGCCGGCTAATTTTGATACCTCCTATCATTGGATCATTCCAAAGCTTTACAATGATTATTATGAGAATCTTATTGAATATCAAAGTGTTGAAGAAGACGCGAATCATATTGGCAATTTAAGAGAAATATTTTCACATTCTTTTGGTCTAGAAAAGATGTTGTTAGCTGAATTAAGTTCAGCAGATCAAAAAGCTTTGAATCAATTACGTCTTTTCATAGTCAGTGCGATTATGGAATCTTATCAAGCCGGTATCAATCAGAACTTACCGGGCTATTTTCTATTAGAGGGGACTGATTTTGCAAAAAACATTGTGAAATATTTAGCACTTGATGATCAACATCTCGACCAATTAATTCGCATCAGTCTAGCTTCTAGCTATGCACCAGAAGCCTATAGTTTTGGTTTTGGTGACGAGATGTTTACTATTCCTGAAGAGTTAGAGTATCCGAGTGAACAATATGAAATGTATACCATCACCAACGGAGCATTTGTACAAGATATTGGGGGAACGACTCCTTATTATTTCCATATTCCTTCTGGTAAAATCACAGAGGGTCACTTGGCTAGTCCTGAGCTACATCCTTTAGTAGCTTACGATTGGTCACAAGTATATGGTCGAGTGATTAATAATTATTACCCCAATTATCAAGTCCAGTCATTATCGACTGAAGCAAAAGAGCAATCATTAAATGGGTCATCAAAGCAAAAACAAGCATTGATGACAGCAGTCAGAGACTGGCAAGCAAAAATGGGTCAAAAATATGAGTTTGTCACTCCAGAGACGCCTATAGACTTCTTAGGTGGGGACCTTCCTTTAAAGTCAATGGTAATTCACTTAGATGGTCAGGAACGAAAGGCTCATTATCAAGCTGAACAGCTTATTAATGATGAAATCAATGTCTTAATGGCAATGACTGATATTCGTGATCAAGATAATCCTAGAGCGGAACGACATTTTTATTTATTTGTTGAAGATCAAGGAATCCCAAGAGTTTTGATTACCATGGAAGGACCTGACAATTTAGCGGTTCATCATTTTAAAGACACAGCCAATGTAGAACTTTATCAACTTTTTAAATCCATTTATTAAATCATTAGAAAAAGATAGCTTCTCTTTTGAAGCTGTCTTTTTATATAGTCACTGATTGGCTGATAAGATTGGCAAAGATATTAAGAAACAATATAATGAAGCCATTCAATAATCAATTAGGAGTGGGGAAATGGAAGTAGTAACAGTAACGGCTATCGGCGCTTTGTTAGGTCTATTATTGGCTATCTTATTAATCTTTAAAAAGTTTCCAGTTTTTTATGCTTTATTTATCGGCGCTTTATTCGGAGGATTATTAGGAGGAGCGAATCTAAGTGAAACCATCAGTCTCATGACAAATGGTGCGCAAGGCATGATTACCTCTATCTTAAGGATACTAGCAGCTGGAATCCTTGCAGGTGTTTTAATTAAGACACGTTCGGCAGCTGCCATTGCCCATGCTATTATTAAGGGTTTGGGAAGCGAAAGAGCTTTATTAGCGATCGCACTTGCTACTATGATTTTAACTTTTGTGGGGGTTTTTATTGATATATCTGTCATAACAGTTGCGCCTATCGCTTTAGAGATTGGTAAAGAATTGGGTTATTCACGGACTGCACTTTTGATGGCTATGATTGGTGGCGGCAAATCAGGTAATATTATTTCACCAAATCCTAACTCTATTGCTGTTTCCGATGGTTTTGGTGTTTCCTTAACTCAAGTCATGTTAGCTGGTCTTATTCCAGCCTTGATTGGGGTGATGTTTACAGCTTGGCTAGCCAAACGATTAATTAATAAAGGCAGTCAAATTGAACAAACAGGAACTTCAAGAGACGATCAAACAGCAGAAAATTTACCTTATTTATGGAAAGCCTTGTCAGGACCTATTTTAGCGATTGTTTTACTATCTTTACGCCCCTTGTTTAATATAATGATTGATCCTATGTTGGCTCTTCCTCTGGGAGGTCTTTTTGGCTTGATAATGGTGGGACATGTTAAGCACTTACAAGAATATACTCAATATGGTTTAAGTAAGATGATTAATGTGGCTATTATCCTTTTAGGAACAGGTTTAATCGCAGGAGTGATTACCAATTCTACTTTAGGAGATGTCCTTACTAATAGTCTAGACTCTTTAGGTTTACCTGCCTATCTTTTAGCACCTTTAGCAGGAATTTTTATGAGTGCGGCGACCGCTTCGACTACTTCAGGATCGGCAGTTGGCTCAGCTGTTTTTTCACCAACTATTCTCTCGTCAGGTGTTTCTCCTATCAGTGGAGCTGCTATGTTACACGCAGGGGCGACAGTATTAGACCATTTACCTCATGGTTCATTCTTCCACGCGACAGGAGGATCCGTATCAGCCGATTTTAAAGAATGTCTAAAACTAATTCCATATGAATCATTAGTAGGTTTCGTTTTAACTATTGTTTCAACCAGTATCTATGGCGTTTTAGGAGGTTAGTAAAATTAATGAAAATTGTGATGGCCTGTGATTCTTTTAAAGAAGCGGTTTCGGCAAAACATGCTTGCCAGGCTATAAAAAAAGGTGTGCAACAAGTCTTTCCTCAAGCAGAAATTCTTCAGCTTCCGATGGCAGATGGAGGTGAAGGTACCACTGAAGCCTTGATTGATGCGAGTCAGGGAGTTTATTATACAGTCGAAGTGCAGGGACCTTTAGGAGAAAAAATTCAAGCCCGGTATGGTATTTTAGGAGATGGCAAAACAGCCGTAATTGAAATGGCCAGTGCATCAGGCATTCATCTTATTGAAAAAGAAGATCGTAATCCTTTATTAACATCAACCTATGGAACAGGTCAAGTCATTAAGGCATGTCTAGATCGAGGAGTTCGCTCATTTATTTTAGGGATTGGAGGGTCTGCTACGAATGACGGGGGAGCCGGTATGGCTCAAGCCTTAGGCTATCGTTTATTAGACATAGAAGGCCAAGAGATTCCTTTCGGCAATCAAGGCTTATCGCATTTGGATAGGATTGATTGTCAGACTATTCATCCTGGTCTAGAGCATGCTATCTTCAAGGTTGCCTGTGATGCCAATAATCCGCTGTGTGGTCCGCAAGGAGCTTCGGCTGTAGTCGGTCCGCAAAAAGGGGCAAGTCCAGAAATGATTGAAAAGCTTGATGCGAATCTTGAACATTTCTCACGCCTTATTTATCGTGACTTGAATCGTGAAGTGGCTCATATTGCTGGTTCTGGGGCTGCTGGTGGGTTAGGGGCAGGATTATTAGCATTTACTTCTGCAAAACATAAAAGAGGCATCGATATTGTTATAGAAACAGTCAATTTGAAGACAGCTTTACAAGATGTCGATATTTGTTTTACAGGAGAGGGTCAGATTGACTTTCAAACGCAATACGGTAAACCCCTTTTGGAGTCATGCAATTAGCTAAACAAGTAGCTTTCCGGTCGAAAGTGATCGCATTATGTGGTTCTGTCAGAAATGATATTGAAATCTTATATCAGTTAGGCTTTGATGCGATTTTGAGTATTACGCCTGGGCCAAGCTCCTTGCAAGACCTACTAACTCATACAGAGGAAAATTTAACAGCAGTAGCCAAGCTGTTTGTCAACTATTAAAGAGTTAAAAGTAAAATCACCATTGAATAAACTTATTCAATGGTGATTTTTGTTTAGTTTATTGAGCAAGCCAGTGATTAGGTTTGACTTCTTTAAGGATCTCTTCAGCCAACTTTTCTGGATCAACCTGATAATGAATACGTTGACGTTGACGTTCGTAATCAGGATCTGGTAAAGGAATTGCTGAGAGTAAGGACTGGGTATAGGCATGTAAAGGGTTTGCATACAATTCCTCAGCTTCGGCTAACTCTAAAATCCGACCACGGTTCATAATGGCAATGCGATCACTGACATATTTAACCATGGATAAATCATGGGCAATAAAGAGATAGGTTAGTCCTCTTGATTCTTTTAGTTCTTGTAATAAATTGACCACTTGAGCTTGAATGGAAACATCTAAAGCTGATATCGGTTCATCGGCAACAATGAATTTTGGTTCAACTGCTAAAGCTCGTGCTATCCCAATACGTTGACGTTGACCGCCAGAAAATTCATGAGGATAGCGACCAGCGTGATCAATATTGAGCCCTACATCTTCTAAGAGTCGATTGACTTTTTCGTCTCTTTCCTCTTTTGATTGTGCGAGTCCATGAATATCAATGCCTTCAGCAATAATATCACGAACCTTCATACGAGGATTTAAAGAAGCATAAGGGTCTTGGAAAATCATCTGAATTTCTTTATGGAATTTCAAACGTTCCTTTTTGTTGTAGCTACTCGATAAAGCTTTGTCTTGAAAGATAATTTCACCACTGGTCGGTTGATAGAGGTTAACAATTGCTTTGCCAATCGTTGATTTACCAGAACCTGATTCTCCAACTAACCCAAAAGTTTCTCCAGGAAAGATTTCAAAGGAAACATCGTCTACCGCTTTGACTTCCTTATCAGTTCCTTGGTGGTAGTATTGTTTCAAGTGCTTAACTTGTAGAATAGGTGCATGCTTATTCATAATGCTCCTCCATTCCACTCTTATCGGTCTGTGACTGCTTTTTTCGACAACGTTGATATCTTTCTAAGATAGCAGTTGGCGGGGTCATTTTTGGAGCCATTGGGTGGAGTAACCAAGTGGCTGCATAATGTCCAGGATTGACTTCAAACATGGGCGGTTCCTCCTCAAAATCGATAGCCAAAGCATATTCTGACCGATAGGCGAAAGCATCTCCTTTAGGAGGATTTAAAAGGTCAGGTGGGCTACCGGGGATAGCATATAATTGATCTTGTTTGGAAATGGTTGGCATAGCTGTCAAAAGTCCCCAGGTATAGGGATGTTGAGGATGGTAGTAAATATCATCCACTGTCCCTATTTCAACGATTTTACCCGCATACATAACGGCAATTCGGTCTGCTACATTGGCAACCACACCCAAATCATGAGTGATAAAGATAATGGTCATATTCTTTTCTTGTTGAATTTTTTTAAGTAATTCAATGATTTGTGCTTGAATGGTTACATCTAAAGCAGTTGTGGGCTCATCGGCAATAAGCACTTCAGGATCTCCCGCTAAAGCAATCGCTATCACAATCCTCTGTCTTTGACCACCTGAAAATTGATGTGGATACTGATTAATTCTTTTCTCTGATTGAACAATTCCACATAAATCCAAAAGGTTAATGGCTTCTTTACGCGCTTGTGAGTGATTAAAACCGCGTTTACGAATTAAAACTTCAGTAATTTGTCTTCCGATGGTTAGGGTAGGATTGAGGGCGGTCATTGGATCTTGAAAAATCATGGCAATTTTGCTACCACGTATAGCTTCCATTTCTTTTTTAGATAATTTTAAAAGGTCTCGTTTTTCAAATATCACTTCGCCTGCTTCAATGGTCGCATTTTTAGCTAGAAGCCCCATCAATGCACGTGTGGTTACTGATTTACCTGAGCCTGATTCGCCAACAATTGCTAATGTTTCACCGGCATACAAGGATAAGTTGATTCCACGAATAGCTTTTAATTGGCCAGCAAAGGTTTTGAAGGAAATATTTAAGTCTTTAATTTGAATGATAGCCTTATTCATGAAGTCACCTACTCTTTCATTTTGGGATCAAAAGCATCACGCAGTCCATCTGCTAATAAGTTAAAGGACAACATGATTAATGAGATAACAGCTGCTGGATACCACATTAAATGGGGTAAAAAGCGAAAAGTCTTGTAACCTTCACTCAATAAAGTTCCTAAGGAAGCGTTGGGTGCAGGGATTCCAATCCCGATGAAACTTAAAAAAGCTTCAAAGAAGATGGCAGATGGTATAGCAAACATCATTTGGACAATAATAATTCCTAACATATTGGGAAGGATATGTTTTAATAGAATCTTGCCAGTCGATTGGCCTAATACCTTAGCAGCTAAGACATATTCTTGTTGTTTTAAACGAAGTGTTTGCGCTCTTACCACCCGGGACATTGATATCCAAGAGGTGAGAGCAATCGTAATAATAATAGATAGTAAACCGGGCTGCAATACTAAAAGCATCAGAACAACGATTACTAAATTGGGAACACCTGAAATAATTTCCAGTATTCTTTGCATCAGTGTATCTACCTTACCGCCTAGCCAACCAGATATCATGCCATAGGTTACACCGATAATGACATTGATTAGAACAGCAATAAATGCGACTAAAAGTGAAATTCGAGTTCCATATAAAATACGTGAGAGGAGGTCACGACCTAAACCATCTGTTCCAAGATAGTAGTAGGTTCCCTCAGCCACATTGGCATTTTGATAGGCATCAGTCAAAGCACCACCTCGGTTGACACTTTTACCACTAAACCATGAAAAATCTTCTAAACCTGGTATTTTAGGAGGGAGGTTTGCTTGAGCTGGATTTTGTTGGAACGGTGAAGCGGGTGCAATCCATGGGGCTAAAATAGCAAGAAGTAGAATTAAAATAACGAAAAAGAGTGAAATCATAGCACCTTTATTCTTTTTTAATCTCCGCCATGAATCTTGTAGAAAGTTCAGTGAAGGGGCTTCAATCTTTTCGTTGTCTTCACTTTGGATAGAAATTTTCGGTTGAAAGAGCTTTGGATCTATATCCGCTGTGTGTTTTGTTGAAGCATTATTCGCCGTATTTAAAGAATTTTCGATTGGCATCTAGCCACCTCCTTCAACTTGTCGCATTCTAGGATCTATAAAGCCGTATAGAATATCGACGATTAAAATAATAACAACTAATAAGACAGAATACATAATTGTAATTCCCATAATGGTTGGGTAGTCATTCACTAAAATTGACTTGGTAAACTGCTCACCAATTCCAGGAATTGAAAAAATTTGTTCAATTACCAGTGAGCCGGTCATGGCAGCTGCTGTCATGGGTCCTACTATTGTTAATAGAGGTATAATCGCATTACGCAGCGCATGCTTAGTAATTATATAAAATTTTGAAAAGCCTTTAGCGGTTGCTAATTCAATATAGTCAGAGTGAAGCACTTCAATCATCTCAGTTCGAACGAAACGAGCAGACTCTGCCATAGGTGAAATGGCTAAAGCAAGACTTGGAAGAATAGTTGAGGCATAGCCGTCACGCCAGAAAGCAATTGGTAGCCAATCTAGCCAAACAGCAAACAGAAATTGAAGGACCACAGCATAAACAAAGTTGGGAACAGATCTTCCGCCAATAGCAAAAACGGAGGTGAAGGTATCGATCCAAGTGTTTTGTTTAACAGCTGCAATCATTCCTAAGATAGTTCCAATTACCACACCAAAACCCATGGCTTGAGCTCCTAAAATCATAGAGGGGCCGGCTCGATCTAAAATAATTTTAGTAACAGGTAAGTTATTATATTGAAAGGACACCCCTAAATCCCCTTTTAATATATTTGCTAAGTAGGAAAAATAGCGAACAAGTAAAGGTTGGTTGAGACCATATTTTTCATTTAAAAGTTGAAGTTGGGTCTCGGTTAAAAGATCTTGATTGGCAAAAGGGGAACCAGGTAAGAACTGTAAGAGGAAAAAGGTAACGGAAATAATAATCCAAAGCGTAATTAACATATAAAAAACACGCCGGATTATAAATTTTGTGTAGGAATTCATGGTTATCCACCTTTCGTATTTTAAAGTTAAACAGTATAAACCCTTTTGTGTCAATCATGCCATTATTGCTTATATTATCTTTTATTTTAATACAATTAAGTAAGAATTATCCACTTCATGAGCTGATAGAGTCAAAAATTTATAATGGAAAGCCATTAAATTTTAAAGCTTTAGTAGAATATTGGCAGACTATTAATAGTTCTAGCTAATAATACTACATGGCTGTTTAATGATCTAGCTTGTATAATACTTGATAAATGGATAAAGTCCAATAATAATTAAAGCTTTTAAACTAAATAAATTTGTTATTCGAACTATAAATAATTAAAGAATGATTAATTTTAAGGGAGTGACACATGGGTGATATTAAGAAAGCGATTTGTCTCAAAGATTTAGATAGAACAGATATTCGATAGCTAGAATTCGTTGAGTAGAAGCTATTAAACAATCGGATAAGTTAGTGACCTTTGACGACTTTGAACGTAATACTTTAGCAAGAAGGAGAATATCCTAAAGCTGAAATTGAAGGGAAGCAGGCATTATTTGTGGTAAAACTTGAGCCAAGAGAGATGCTTGTGATTCAATCACATGGTATGTTAGATAATATTAGCTATTCTTAAAAAAGAGATTCCTAACGGAAGTTGAGCAGGTTGGTATCTATTGAACGGATGATAAATACCGAAAATTAGGCTACCTGGTAGTGGATCTTCCACTGCTAGGTAGCCTAATTATTTTAATAAAGAAAGTTTAGAGTTTCATTTATTATAGATTTACTCTGCAGTTCGATATGCAGTTCTTAAATTGATTGTTCGACCAAATGGTAAAACTTCGAAGCCTTTTACGCTAGTATCCAATAAGTAGGTAGTAGATGCTTGATAGAATGAAGACTGAGAAGCTTCATCAGCGACGGCAATCTTTTCTGCTTCAATAAGAGCTTGACGACGTTTTTCTGGGTCATTGGCAAACTCGTTTCTGGCTTGATCAATTAATTGATCCACTTTCTCATTGGAGTATTGACCAAAGTTGATGCCTCCGTCTGATTCCATTTGTTCTACAAAGTTGATCGCATCTTGATAGTCTGGAGCCCAAGTTCCATAGAAGATATCGAAATCAAGTGATCTTTGTAATTCTAAACGATTTTGTAGAGGGACAGAACGAATTGTAATCGTTAATCCGGGAAGATTTTGCATTAATTGAGCTTGAATATACTCAGCTGTACGACTAGCTAAATCTGAGTCAGAAATTAGTAATTGTAACTCAATATTATCTTGTCCTAATTCTTTTTGAGCTGTTTCCCAATCTTTTTGAGCTGCCTCAATATCGAATGTAAGCATTTCACCCGCTTCTTCACGGTAATCCACGCCTTCATCATTTACATCAAATCCTGAAGGAACGAAACCGTTTAAAGAAGTTGACCCATCTTGAATGACTGACTGGGTATAAGTGTCTTTATCAATCGCTTGAATAATGGCCCTACGCAAAGCAATATTATTGGTTGGTTCTTTGGTGGCATTGAACTGTAGGTGTCCGACAGTTGCTTTAGGAATCTGGTTGAAGAAATCAGCGCCATTGTATTGTCCTACAAATTGATCATTCAAGATAGTATAGTCTAGTTCGCCGGCGTCAAATAAGTCAGCTCCGGTTCCTGTTTCCTTAACAACAGACACTAGGACTTCTTCTAAAAAGACCTTTTCAGCATCCCAGTAATTTGGGTTTTTAATCAATTTCCATTCTAAACTGGTTCCTTCCCATCCTTCAATGAGGAAAGGACCATTCATAGCAATACTGTCTGCGCTTGTTCCATAAGCTTGACCTTTTTCTTCAACTACCTTTTGGTTAACTGGCATAAAACGAGAACCTGTGAGTAATTTTGGTAGATATGGAGCTGGATATTCTAACTCAATTACCAAAGTTTTCTCATCAGGAGCAGTCACTCCTAAATCAGAAAGTTCAGCTTCACCATTACGAACTTTGCTAGCGTTTTTAAACACTTCAACAGAAGAAGAGGTATTGGCGTTATTCGGATCGACTAATCTTTGATAAGTAAAGACATAATCGTTAGCTGTAACAGGGTCACCATTAGACCAAGTTAAACCATCTCTTAAGGTGAAAGTATAGGTTAAACCGTCTTCAGAGATATCGACATTTTCAGCTTGCCCCAATTCGACTTCACTACCAGTTGAAACACGGTAAAGTCCTTCAAAAATTTGTCCGATCATATCTGAAGATGGGGTATCATTATAAAGCATAGCGTCTAGAGTTGCTAGTTCTCCAATCGACATAATAGATAATTTTTGTTCGACATTGGGATCTATTTCTTGAGCTGATATCGGCGCAAGATTTCCTATGAGAAGACCAGTAACTGCGATAGAAATCGTTATAAATTTGAATAGTTTATTTTTCATAAGCCGCTCCTTTTTAATTTTTCTTTAATATAACATAGATAAGTGAAAAACTCACAAAATAAGATTGGGGGGTCGATTAAAAGAGAAATTGATAAACCTTATCTCAAGATTAAGATAAGGTTTATCAATTAGAGATTACATTTGTGCAAGCAAATTTAAATACTTAGAGACCACATCGTAACTGAGCATTACAATTTGTACAAGTGTTACAACCCCCAATATCTTCAACGATTCCTTTACGACAAATTGGACAAGTATCTCCTACTTCTGAACCGTAGACCACATCATCAGTATGACCGCTTTGGGTATAATGATCTTTCTCAGCTAAATCAACTAACTGACGCAATTCTTCAACTTCATCGACAACACGTATTTCTTGATCTTCAACCTCAAAAAGAGCAATATTTTGATCTTTTTCATTTTCCTCTGCTTTGAGAGTAAGAACTTGAGAATCTCTTGAACCATCAACATAAACGGTTCCGCCTTTAGCTCCCCCACTGTATAAACGTTCATATATTTCTTCGACTTGTTGAACAGTATAACCTTTGGGGGCATTCACTGTTTTAGAGATGGATGAGTCTACCCATCGCTGGATAGTTGTTTGAACATCGACGTGTTCTTCTGGCTTTAATTCCATGGCTGAAACAAAAGTTTCTGGTAAGTGATCAGCATCTGCTTCTGGATGACGCTCTAAATATTCTTGAACAATTCCAGCGTTTACTTCAATAAACTTACCTAAACGTCCAGAGCGATAATATTTAAAGGCAAAATAAGGCTCAAGACCCGTAGCTACTCCAACCATCGTACCGGTTGATCCAGTAGGAGCGACTGTTAGTAAGTGAGAGTTTCTAATGCCATGTTCTAAAATACCCTGATGAATGTGCTTAGGTAATTTCTGCATATAACCTGTTGAAATAAAGTTTTGACGCAATTGTTTCGTTTCTTCATCGGTTGAACCTATTAGGAAGGGGAAACTTCCCTTTTCTTTGGCTAATTCAATCGAAGTTTCATAAGCAGTGATCGCAATCGTTTGGAAGACTTTATCAATCAATTGATTACCTGAAGCAGAACCATAACGTTGATTAGTATAGATCAATAAGTCAGCTAGCCCCATAACACCTAAACCGATTCGGCGCTCTCCTAAAGCTTGATGACGATTGGCTGCTAAGAAATAAGGGGTAGCATCGATAACGTTATCTTGCATACGCACACCAACACGAACCGTTTCTTTCAATTTTTCAAAATTAACCGTGTGTTCATCTTTATTAGCCATATTTGCTAAGTTTATAGCTGCTAAATTACATACAGAATATGGAGCTAAAGGTTGTTCACCACAAGGGTTAGTGGCTACGACTTTTTGGCCATAGGCTTTAGCATTGGTATCCTTATTAGCATTATCAATAAAGAAAATACCAGGCTCTGCTGAATAGGTGGCACAAATATTAATCAATTTCCATAGTTCACGAGCGGGAATACTTCGGTATGTTCTGACTGCATATCCCATCTCTTCCCAATCACGTACATCTCCTACTTGATGCCATTGAGTATTATAAGCATGCATTTCTTCTTTATTATAATGTTCGACATCAGGGAAACGTAAGTCCCAATCTAGGTTTTGCTCTACCGCTTCCATAAATTCCGAAGTGATAGTTACTGAGATATTTGCTCCTGTTAAAAAGTCTTCATTGTGGACTTCATAAGCACCCTTATCACGTAAAACAGCTCTAGAATGCTCAATGATATCTACATTAAAGCCACCAAAATCCTCTTTATTTTGATAGGAAGCAATTGTTTCATGCATTACTTGGTCATTAGGAGTGAGTGGAACAAATTTAAGTTTTTCCTGTGCTAGCTTTTGAATTAATTCATCTTCTGTTTGTTCAATTAAATAACGTAGAACGCGGGGGTTTTGCATTTTAGAAATGATAAATTCAATAATATCTGGATGCCAATCTGCTAACATAATCATTTGTGCACCCCGGCGCGAGCCACCTTGCTCAACAAGGTGAGTTAATTGAGCAATGTCGTTTAACCAAGAAACAGAACCCGAGGACTTACCGTTTACTCCTCTTGCCAGAGTATTTCGAGGTCTTAGAGTGGAGCCGTTAGTTCCTACACCGCCACCGCGCGACATGATTTCCATTACTTCTTTGCGGTGTTCAGCGATTCCCTCGCGAGAATCAGGGACAAACGGCATAACGTAGCAATTAAAATAAGTAACATCCGTTTGTGAGCCTGCTCCATATAGGACACGACCAGCCGGGACAAAGTTTAAATTAGAAAGCTGATTATAAAAAGCTTCAAAAGAGCTTTCTTGTTTTTCTTTTGTACTTTCAATTTCAGCTAAACCGACTGCATTACGGTGGGCGATTTGTTCATAATATATTTCTAAAGGCTTATCTAAACTGTCAATGCTTCGCAAGATTAAGCCACTAAGGCGCTCTTTTTCGTTTTCAAGATTACCACGGTATTCTTCTTCTAATAAAACAAGAGCTTGACCTTTTTCCCAATCAAGTTCTTGCACAATACCAATACCTCTTGCAGGATAGGATGGATCAGGCTTTACAGTTAAGACTACTAAATCGCCAGCTTTTAGAGTTTTCTTAGCGGTGTCTTTAAAAGAATACCTGTCTAACATAACCATTCGTGAGACACCAGAGTGAGTGATTTTCATTTCCGATGTAACAGGAGTTACTTGAGGGAAATGTTTGATAGCCTCATTAAGATCTTGACGGTTCCATTCGACAGTCTTTGGAATTAAAGTATTCGTTTCCATAATCAGTTCAGCCTCTCTATTAAGATCTTCGATACATTTTGAATATTCTAACAAACATAGTAAGAAACACAATATATAGGATATAAAGATAAAATAAAGCCCAATATATTGTGTTTATTAAGTTCTGTAGTTTAGTATACTTGCTAAAAAACAAAATTTCAATCTTAAAAACACAAACATTGAATGAAATTATACCTATGACTACTTAATCGTGATTAAGAGACAAGTCCAAACAAATAGCTTTTCAAAAATAAAAAGATTGTGTATAATGGTCAAAGAAAGTCAATGTTAAACAAAATTAGCTTGAAGGAGGGTTGAATTTGTCCAGAAAAAATATGTCCGATATAATTGAAGCTTATCTTAAATCCTTCTTGCAAAACGCAGAACATGTAGAGATAAAGCGCAGCGATATTGCTGATCAATTTGACTGTGTCCCTTCACAGATCAACTATGTTATTAATACACGATTTACTCAAGAGCATGGTTATCTGGTTGAAAGTAAACGAGGGGGCGGCGGTTATATCCGTATTTTAAAAACTCAATTGACCTCGGATGCAGATGAAGTTGCTTCAATGTTAGAATTAATTGGCAATCAAATTTCATATCGAAATGGTGTGAATATTATTGAAACGTTGATTGAAAGAGAAATAATCACACAAAGGGAAGGAAGACTTATTTTATCAGTGATTGAAAAATCTGTCCTTCATGCGATTTCAAATCAAGATCAAGTGGCTCGAGCCATGTTGTTAAAAACTTTTCTCCATCAATTACGCTATGAATTAACTAGTTAGCTCTCAGTCGAGGATTATTAAATAGAGGTGAAATAAATGTTTGAAGAATTATTTACAGAAAGTGCACGCCAGGCCATGATGTTTGCAGCCGAGCATGCCTATGTTTTCCACCATCAAGCAGTTGGTACGGAACATATTTTGTTAGGATTAGCTCGTGAAGAAAATGGAATTGCCGGTAAAGTCTTAAGAGATTATGGGGCAGAATATGCTGTGCTTGTAGATGAATTAGAAATGATTCATGGAAAAAGCTTAAAAGCAGGTAGACGTGGTGAAGTGGTCATTCCTTATTCCCCACGCGCCAAAAAAGTAATAATGAATGCCTCTAGTGATGCTAAACGTCTTGGCGCTCCAAAAGTAGGGACAGAGCATTTACTTTTAGGCTTACTGAAAGAAGAAATACTCGCTACGGTATTATTGAAAAATATAGGAATTAATCTGGCAGAATTACGTAAAGGAATATTCGAGGAAATTGGAATTAATCAGCAGAAGCGTTCAGATAGTCAAAGTAAAAGAGGGCGACGTCAACAAAACACGAATACTCAATCTAATACTGCTACTTTGGATGGAGTTTCAAGAGATCTAACACAATTGGCACGCGAAGGTAAATTAGATCCGGTTATCGGTCGCGAAAAAGAAATTCGTCGTATGATTCAAATTATTTCTCGCAGAACGAAAAACAACCCTGTTCTTGTAGGAGAACCGGGCGTTGGAAAAACAGCGATTGCTGAAGGGCTGGCTCAAGCAATGGTGACAGGGAAAGTACCAAGTGAAATTGCTGAGAAACGTCTAATGATGTTAGATACAGCTGCTTTAGTTGCAGGAACTAAATATCGAGGCGAATTTGAAGAACGAATGAAGAAGATAATCGAAGAAATATCTCAAGATGGTAAAGTAATTCTTTTTATAGATGAACTCCACACACTTATTGGAGCTGGAGGAGCCGAAGGAGCAATTGATGCTGCCAACATTCTTAAACCGGCTTTAGCAAGGGGAGAAATTCAAACAGTGGGAGCTACAACCTTCGATGAATATCAAAAGCATATTGAAAAAGACTCTGCCTTAGAACGTCGTTTTTCTAAAATTGTGATTGAAGAGCCTTCTCAAGCTGAGTCTATTCAAATTATAACTGGACTAAGGTCTAAATATGAACAGCATCATCATGTGGAGATAAGTGATGAAGCGATTGAAGCGGCAGTCAAATTGTCCTCACGCTATATGAATGAGCGTAAGTTGCCTGATAAGGCGGTTGATTTAATCGATGAAGCATCGGCTAAAGTAAGAATCGAAGAAGGCAAGCAAACTGATAATTTAGCAGAGCTAGAATTGCAACAAAAAAACCTAGCGAATCGTAAAGAACAAGCCATTCTCGACCGCAATTTTGAATTAGCTGCCGATATTCGAAAAGAAGAGCAAGATTTAGAAAAAGTTATTGAGAAGGCTAACAAAAAAGCCAAGAAAAAAAATGAACAAAAAGAATTAAGTTATCCAAAAGTAACCGCTGAACATGTAGCTGAAGTAACAGCACTGGCAACAGGTGTGCCAATCTATCAAATGGATGTAGCGGAAGCTAAACGTTTAGTTCATTTAGAAGCTGAGTTGCATGAACGCGTAATAGGACAAGATTCAGCCGTTTCTTCAGTAGCGCGTGCTATTCGGCGTGCTCGTTCAGGCTTGAAGAGTCCACAAAGACCAATTGGCTCCTTCTTATTCTTAGGACCGACTGGTGTTGGAAAAACAGAATTAGCCAAAACCTTAGCTAACTCCATGTTTGGTTCACAAGATAATATGATTCGTGTTGATATGTCTGAGTATATGGAAAAACACGCCGTTTCTCGTTTAGTCGGTTCTCCTCCAGGATATGTCGGTTATGACGAGTCTGGACAATTAACTGAAAAAGTTCGCCAAAAACCATATTCAGTGATTCTACTAGATGAAATTGAGAAGGCGCATCCAGATGTCTTTAATATCTTATTACAGGTTTTTGATGACGGTCATTTAACAGATGGTAAGGGTCGTCGGGTCGACTTTAGAAATACAATTATTATCATGACATCTAATATCGGTGCTACTGCTCTTCGCGACGAGAAGTCAGTTGGCTTCAGCGCGGTTAGCTTTGCTGATGACTTTAAAGCGATGGAAAAGCGTATCTTAGAAGAGTTAAAACGTGCTTTCCGTCCAGAATTTTTAAACCGTATCGACGAAACGATTGTCTTTCACTCATTGGATAAAGAACATATTAAAGAAATTGTTAAACTTCAAACCAATGAGATTGTTAAACGATTAGATGAATTAGAAATTAATGCGCGTATAACTGATACAGCAATCGATATTATAGCGGAAGCAGGATTTGATCCAGAATATGGAGCGCGTCCAATCCGCCGAGCTATTCAAAAACAAATTGAAGATGAATTAAGTGAGATGCTCTTGAATGGAGATATTGCTTTAGGAGATAAAATAACAATTGGTGGTCGCTCAGGATCCATTCGGATTAACAACCGATCAAAATAGCTGGAAAAATCGATGATCTTATCTAGAATAGTAGCCGAGTAAGCCTAGCTTATTCAGCTACTATTTTTTGATTATAATAATTGATAGTCTATCAAAAGCTGAAAGCATTTTACTATCTATTTTATACGTTTAGTGATAAGGTTTATATGAAGTAAAAAGAAATTAATAAAGAGGTGGAATATATTATGTTGAATAAAAAGAACAGATTGACCAATATTATCGCTGGTACAGCAATTGTTGCAGCCGTTACAGGCGTTATTCTTTATACATATTTAGATGATGATGCTAATGAACGTGTAAGAGGCATGATTAACCGTGAGAAAGTCAAAGCTTATGTTAAGCATCAATTAAAAGGCTCCGATCATTTAGTGAATATCGTAAATGACCTTTCTGATGAAGAAGTAAATACTTTAGTAGGTATTGCTAATAAGACTAAGGCCACTCAGTCTCAAATGAGTGAAGGTTTTATTCAGATTATTAACCGTGCTAAAGAACTAGCTGATGATGCTGGTGAAAAAATGCATAATCTGTTTTAATAATTACAGATATATAGTCAAAAGCAACCTATAGATGGAGGTTGCTTTTTAATTTGAAATACTTTTATTTAAATAGGAGTCAGTGAATGGAGAATTTATTATTTAAAGAGTTGGATTCAAATCAACAGGTCCAGCATAAAAAATGGATGCTTGAAGCAATTAAGGAAGCAAAAAAAGCTGAAGCAATTGGTGAGGTGCCGATTGGAGCTGTCGTTGTATACAATGATGAAATAATTGGAAGAGGCTTTAATGTTAGAGAAAGTCAGCACCAAGCTACAGGTCACGCTGAAATATTAGCGATAAATCAAGCTAATGAAAGGCTACAAGCATGGCGGCTTCAAGGGGCTAAGTTGTATGTAACTTTAGAACCTTGTCCAATGTGTGCTGGAGCATCTGTGTTAGCGAGACTTGAACAAGTAATTTTTGCTACCAGAGATCCTAAAGGGGGTTGCAGTGGCAGCTTAATGAATTTATTACAAGAGGAACGCTTTAATCATCAAGTGGAAGTTATTGAGGGGGTTTTAAAAGAAGAATGTAGCCAGATGATGTCTAATTTCTTTAGACAACTGCGACAGAAGAAAAAAGCAAAGAAGAAAGACAAGGCGAAATAGGAGGATATCCACAGAAAAGTTGTGCAAAAGACGACTTATGCACAACTTTATACACAGGCAAGAAATGAACCTTAGCTCTAAAACATGAATTTTACAAAAGGAGCCATTCATGCTATACTATTAAAAGGCAATGATGGATTCACGAACCGAGTCAGGACCGGAAGGTAGCAGCTATAAGTGATGAAGTCATGTGCCTATTTTATTTTGTCTAATTTCCTTATTAGATAGGCTTTTATAGTATTTTTTAAACTTAAAGGGTAGCAAAAAGATAACTTCTTATATTCTTGAATATTTTTATGAGGTCATCAAAAGCTATCATAACAACACATAATCTAAGCGCTGTCACATTGTTGTAAATGTGTGAAAGTGACTCATGCGACTTTTTGTCTTGATCGTCTATTTTATAAGCTTCTGAGGGGATCTATATCTAAAAGAGAGTACTCCTAGAAGATTATATAATTGAGAGTACATACCATGGTGAGTGTTATTTTACTTTTAAGAGACAAGCTAATAATATAGTTAATGTTGATTAAAAAATAGATTATTATATAGTTTAAACTTGTTGCAAAGGTTGATGATATTAAGTATATATAAATAAATACTTATTAATTTGCTAATCAATATAAAGATATATCGAATGTTTGTAGGGGTATTTTGCATAAGAAACTAAGCGACATACCTACATGGGTGCATGGGGGGAAATTACCTTTAGTATATTTAGTATTATAGGCGCCTTGAAAATCGTTTTTGATTTAATGTAATTTTCCACCTTATAAAGGTGTTTTTTATTCTCTGAAAAAATTGCATGTAAATTTACAAAATATTTACAATGAATTTACTTAAAGTTAATACTAGCATGCTATATTTTTGTCAACGGTCACTTTAAAAGGATCGATAACAAAGGAGGAAGCACCATGAAAAAAGTAATTAAGAAATTGATGGTGGGATTACTATCAGCTTCAATGTCAGTAACGAGTGTATTACCTTTAAGTCAAACTGTTCAAGCTGCAGAGCCAGTTAAATTATCATTCTGGCATGGAATGGGAGGCTCTGTTGGAGAAGCTTTACAAAAACTAGTAGATCAATATAATGAATCTCAAGATGCGGTGGAAGTTGATGCACAGTATCAAGGGTCTTATGACGAAACATTAACCAAATTACGTTCTTCTGCTTCAGGATCAGAAGTGGGTGCAGATGTGGTTCAAGTGTTTGAAGTTGGAACAACCTTTATGATTGATTCAGGTTTAACGGTTCCAATTCAAGATTATGTAGATAAGACAGATTTTGATTTAGATTTATTGGAGCCTAATTTATTGGCTTATTTCACTATTGAGGATCGATTACACTCGATGCCTTTTAATAATTCGACCCCTTTAATGTACTATAATAAAGATATTTTTGATAAAGCTGGCGTAGAAGTTCCAACAACCTTAGAAGACTTAATTGAAATTGGACCCAAATTACAAGAAGCTGGTGCCGCTATGCCAGCATCTATCGGAATCTATGGTTGGTGGATTGATCAATGGTTTAACAAAATGGAAAAAGAAATCTTTGACCATGCTAACGGACGCGATGGAGCACCTGAATCAGTGGCCTTTATTGAAAATGGAGGTATGGAAAAGATTTTAACCATGTGGAAAAAAGGTGTGGATGCGGGTGTTATGCCTAACGTAGGTCGTGAGGGTGGACATCCAGAATTTATTGCAGGGCAATCAGCTATTACTTTTGGTTCCACTGCAAGTTTACGTCAATTGTTAACTGAAGTAGATGGGCGTTTTGAAATTGGTACGGCTTATTATCCTGGTATCGACTCAGAAGATAAGGGTGGTGTATCCATTGGAGGCGCTTCTCTTTGGATGATTGAATCAGATGATGAGGCTAAAAAAGATGCTGCTTGGGACTTTATTCAATTCTTAGTATCTCCTGCCTCACAAGCACAATGGAATGTTGATACAGGATATTTCCCAGTTAACCTAGCGGCCCACGAGGAGCAAAACTTTAAAGACAATTTAGAAGCATTCCCGCAATTCCAAACAGCGATTGATCAGCTGCATGATTCGACCGCAGATGATCAAGGGGCTTTAGCAGGTGTTGCTCAAGAAGCGCGTCAAGTTTTTGAAAATGAACTTGAAAAAGTTATTAATGGTGAAACAGATCCTAAATCAGCTGCACAAGCTATGGCAGATCAAATCAATAAAGCGATTGAAAACTACAATCAAGCCAACCAATAATTTAATGAATTAAATGTATAGATAATCGAGGGAGCTTCATTATTGGTGTTCTCTCGATTTTTTATGTGGAAGATTTTTGATGGGAAGAGGTGGAAAGATGGAAGAAATTGTAATCATCGAGTCAAAGAGAAGTACTTGGGAAAAAGTAAAAGGATATGGCTATTTACTCCCAGCGATGACAATCTTATCTATATTTATGTTCTGGCCATTTTTTCAGACCATTTATCGGAGTTTATTTTTGACCAATAATTTAGGACAAAATGCAGAATATCTTGGTTTGGGGAATTATACAGAACTTTTTGCAAGTGAAAGCTTTTGGAACAGTGTTTTAGTATCTTTTAAATTTGTTGTTATAGTTGTTTTTGTAGGCGTTGTATTAGGCTTTATTACAGCACTTTTATGTCAAAAAACATTCCCAGGAATTAAAATTTTTTCAACTTCATACGCTATGCCAATGGCAATTGCGTCTGCTGGAATGGCCATGATTTTTCAAGTGATGTTAAATCCAACGGTTGGGATTGTGAACCGGATTTTGGGAACTTATATTAATTATCTCTCTCAACCAAGCAGTGCCTTATTAGTTGTGGGTATTTTGACCGGCTGGTTGAATTCAGGGATGAATTTTTTGTATTTCTCATCTGGCTTAGCCAGCATTGACGATTCTCTTTATGAATCAGCTTCGATTGATGGGGCAAACGGGATTAAGAAATTTATTTATATAACCATTCCATCATTGAAGCCAACCCTTTTTTTCGTGGTTGTAACCAACGTTATTAACGCTTTCCAAGGGTTTGGACAGATAAATATTTTAACCAAGGGTGGTCCAGGTCAAGCAACGAATGTGATTGTTTATGATATTTATCGAAATGCCTTTATGAATTATCGCTATGGCTATGCTTCAGCCGAGTCAGTTGTTTTATTTTTAATCGTTATGATCTTGACCAGTATCATGTTTAAAATCCGTGGAAAGGAGAGTGCATAATGGCAGAACTTATTAAAGAAAATAAGGACAATAAAATTAAAAAAAGACGCGAATCAATCACTGTATGGAGTATTGTACGATTGCTTTTAAATATAGTTATGTTACTGATTGTTCTTTCGCCTTTATTGTACGGGCTAATGATGTCCGTTAAACCTTCTGGAGAGCTATACGATCCAGAAAGTGTTTGGTTTCCTAAAAATCCTACATTAACTAACTTTCTTGATGTTTTTAAAATAGCACCGATAGGAATTTATATAAGAAATTCAATGATTGTTGCAGTAGCCATCACTCTTAGTCAGTTAATAACTTCTGTCTTAGCTGCTTTCGCCTTTCGCTTTTTGAACTTCAAAGGTAAAGGGCTGTTATATGCATTGATCCTATCGACAATGATGATTCCAGGCGAAGCCGTTATTATTTCGCAATTCTTAATGATTTCATCTTGGGGTTGGAATGATTCCCTCTACGTGTTAATCATACCCTTTATTATTTCAGCCTTTAATATCTTCTTATGCGTTCAAGCCTTGCAGAGCTTTCCTTATGAAGTGTATGAAGCTGCTAAGGTAGATGGTTGTACAGATTTCAGATTTGTTTTAACCATTTTGATGCCTTTGATTAAACCAACCTTAGGAGCTATGTCTGTTCAATCATTCTTATCGGGATGGAATATGTATATGTGGCCTTTACTAGTGACAAATAATGATCAGAATCGTACCGTTCAGATAGGTATTAGCATGCTGAATTCGGTGGATTCACAGTCACTGGTTTTAATGGTAGCAGGGGTTATGATCTGTATGGTTCCAAGTCTGCTTATTTTTATTGTTGGATCAAGGAATATGGTAAAGGGACTTACGGCCGGAGCAGTGAAAGGATAAGGAGAGAATATTTATGGCGAAATTAAGTTTAAGAAAAGTTGCTAAAATCTATGATGATGGCTTTAAAGCAGTCAAAAATATTGATTTGGAAATTGAAGATAAAGAGTTCATCGTATTAGTAGGTCCTTCTGGCTGTGGCAAGTCAACAACTTTACGTATGATTGCTGGTTTAGAGAGTATTTCAGAAGGAGAACTCTGGATTGGTGATTTAAGGGTTAATAACTTACAGCCAAAAGATCGTGACATTGCCATGGTTTTCCAATCTTACGCGCTTTATCCACATATGAATGTTCGTGATAATATGGGATTTTCAATGAAGATGAATGGAATCAGTAAAAAGGATCGTCAATTACGCGTAGAGCAAGTTGCTAAAGCGCTTCAGTTAACGGAACTACTTGACAAGAAACCAGGCGCTTTATCAGGGGGACAACGTCAAAGAGTGGCTTTAGGTCGAGCTATGGTGCGAAATCCTAAGGTTTTTCTATTAGATGAGCCTCTATCCAACTTAGACGCTAAATTACGGGTATCGATGCGGTCTGAAATTACCCAGTTGCATCGTGAATTAGGAACGACCTTTGTTTATGTTACCCATGACCAAACAGAAGCCATGACAATGGGAACGCGAATAGCTGTGATGAATGCTGGAAGTATCGAACAATATGACACACCGGCCAATTTGTATTATAATCCATGTAATAAGTTTGTTGCTGAATTTATTGGGTCACCCATGATTAATATGTTCAATGGTAGATTAGTCATTAAAGATGGGAAAGTAAACCTTAAAATTGCTGATCAATCGTTTGAGCTCGCTGAAGAAGTTAAAGATCAGTTGCTTGTTGAAGTAGAAGACCAGGAAGTTTATATTGGCATTCGCCCGGAGGACATGCACCATAAGGCCGAGGGTTTAAACACCTCAGGTTTGAATGTTATCGCTAAAAATGTTGAGCAAGTAGGCTCTGACACTTTTGTTTATTTTGATCATCCTACTTCTAGTCGGGAGTTGGTGGCTCGTTTTTCACCGGCACGTCCTGTTAAAATTGGCGAAGAAGTTCAAGTTCAGTTGGACTTGAATAAAATCATGTTGTTTGATCAGAAAACAGAAGCGTCGATACTCAATCGAATAGTGGGAGAGGATTTTGATAAATAATGGTAAAAATTATTGCACATCGCGGTTATTCTGGAATATATCCTGAAAACACCATGTTAGCTTTCAAAGAAGCGGCAAAATTTCCGATTGAAGGCATTGAGTTAGATGTCCATTTAACTAAAGACCAAGAGGTAGTCATCATTCATGATGAAGCGATTGATCGCACTTCAACAGGTAGTGGCTATGTAAAAGATATGACCTTAATTGAATTACGTCAGTATAACTATTATGCTAACTTCAAAGAAACACAAGTTAAGTCCGCAAGAGACATTCAAATTCCGACTTTGCGCGAATTTTTTGAATGGATGCAGCCTCTAGATATTAAAGTTAATATCGAGTTGAAAACTAACATTTTTCGCTATGAGGGTCTTAATGCTAAAGTTTTAGAATTAATCAGGGAATTTAAATTAGAAGATCGTGTTTTGATTTCATCTTTTAATCACCACAGTGTGCGTGATTTTATGCGCCTAGCAGGGGATAGTAAAATTGAATACGGCTTTTTAACGGCGTCGGGTCAATTAAACCCTGGTAAATATTGTAAGGAACATGGTGTCGGTCATTATCATCCTGCTTTTGTGACTTTGGACTTAGAAGATATTGAAGAATGTCATCGTCAGGGAGTCGAAATTAACACTTACACAGTCAATGAAGCTGATCATATCCAGATGATGATTGATGCGGGTGTGGATCGCATTATAACCAACTATGTTGAGAGAGCTTTAGAATTAATTTAAGTTCTAGCAAAAAAAATCCTTCTGGATATTCAGAAGGATTCTTCAAATTGAAGACAAACCGTTCTTTGACTAGCCCTTAAAGAACAGTTTGTCTTAGTTTACATTAAAAGTTCGCTATATAATATAAAAAGTGAAACTTCTCATCTCCAGTATATTTGTCAATTTTTTCTAGTTCATACACGTAAAAGTAAGGCCAGCTTTAAATTCCATCAAGGGCCGTTCAATTAAATGTGTATCGAAAACCATGTTGTTTTTTAGTAGTGCCGAATAATCTTTCAACGGACTCATTTCATTCTCTATAAAGAGCACGCGCACTTTCTGAATACCTGATATTCTTACACCTTTCAAGAGCTTCTTGCCACATATGTCAAGTAATAACTGATTCATTTTGATATTTCTTCTAATCTTGACTAGAAGTCTTGTAGTCAAGATATCCTTTTCGATAGGTAATCGTATAATGATAGGCCACATTGTTTTTGTCTAAATAACAGTCATAGTATTCATCATATACAATATCTCTATTCTCGGGTTTAAGTCTTGGCAGTGCAAAGGGGGAACATTGGTGTGATTGCTTGCTTTTAAAGAATTTGAGCGATGGTGGGCGTTTTATATCTCTATCCGCAATTAAAACTTCAAGTTAAAAGGAATAATCTTATTAAATATTGAACAGAAAAATTGTGTGTGGTGGGTATTTCCTGAGTGTAAACTATAACCTAAAACCCACCCATTGCAATCAAAAACCATTTGAATATTATAGCCAAAGACTTCTTTATAGTCCCCTGTATGAAACAACCCTGTATCCGTATCATTGAGACTACTTTTTGTGTTTTTTAGTAGCTTTCTACATGAATCGTTCGATTTTTTTAACAGCTTCCTTCATTTCATCTGCCAATCATATGGTTGGCACCAGCATTTCTTCGTTCGTATACTTTGGCGATTTGCACAAGGTTTGACGTGTGTAACATCTATAAACTAGATTTGTTGTCGATTAGTCCTGCCTCCAAACACAGTACGAGTATTTGGCTAAAGATCTTTTGACGATACTTGTCCTTTCAAAACGCTGCTTGTAATTCTTTCCTAAAGTTCAAAAATGTGTCACTATTCAGTGAGAGATAGACCTAAGAACGAGCGATAGGCAACATTTATTTGAATTTCTTGAATGGTTTGCCGCATACTTGGAGTATAAAAGAGATGTTGAAGAATGGAGGTTTTGATAAGCGTAATCGGGTCAATACTTGGGCGTGCATTATCCAAACAATAGTAATCATCAACTAAAGAATATATGAACGAAAAATCAATATGGCTATCAATTTTTCTCAGAAAATAATTCTCAGGAACGAGAATGTTTAGTGAGTGAAAGAACACCTGATTACGTGCTTCAAATGTTTTACTATCTGCCATTGACTGAAATTATTGAAATCATCCGTTTTCTTTTCATTATAACTATCATTTGAAAATTATAGAAATAATGGCGATAGTTAGAGTGCTCAATAAGGTAAATATAGGTTAATATACAAATTTCAGAAACTTGCTCATTTGGAATGATATACTTTTTAGACCAAAATCTATGGATACTTTCTCAATTTAAAAATTCTAAAAGTATTTTCTTATTGAATTAAGTTGAATTGAACTTAGTTTAACAATTCAAGCAAAAATTGAAAGAATAAATTTTTGTGAAAACGGTTAACATTTATGTTTAAAAGTGTATAATATTATTAACCTTAAAAAGAAGGGACATAGCGTAAAATTTCTTGTGTAAGCTCCGAAACTCCCTAGAAAAAGAGACTTCACTTATGTAAGATTGTAATAACCACAAAACAATCACAAATAGGAGGTCCCTTATGGAAGACTTTAACACAAAATGATTCACAGCACTAGCCCAAGGAGAATCTATTCATGAACTGTTTCGTCAGGCCTTAGAAGATGCCATTAATCTACTGCTTGAAA
>NZ_JBNUPL010000006.1:0-100342 GCF_050409445.1 Facklamia sp. P13055 | reverse complement strand
TTGTTTAAACAACGTTTATAGTGGTTTTTCGGTTTGAGACTTATGATACAGCCCCGATTTTGTTTATTCATATTTTGTAAAGGTATCTTTAAAGTCATCTATATCTATAACTTGGTCATAACTTATTTCTGGATCGATATGATGCGCAACTTCTATCAAGATAATCGGTAAATCCGAAAGAATCTGACGAACACGCCGAGCGTTTTGAAAATCTAAAGCAGCGGTTATCTCATCAGCTAGAACGATGTCCTTCTTTCTAAGCAAACAACGAACCAGTTCCAAACGCAGGCGTTGACCGCCTGAAATATTTTCACCATTATTTTCCAATTGATAATCCAATATAGCTGGGATTTCATTCGTTAAACCAACTTGATCTAAAAAATATAAAAGTTTATTATCTGGAAAATTCTGTCCCAAAGTTAAATTATCACGAATAGATCCGTGACTGAAAAAAGGATGTTGTGAAATATAGGCAATATTTCCTTGATATTCAAAGAATTCTTCGCCTTGATTATTGCGCACAAAAACACGTCCATTATCAGCACTTATTACTCCTGCTATGATCCTTAGTAAAGTGGATTTCCCAGAACCACTGGCGCCCTTTATCAAGACTTTGCTTGGCATGGATAAATTCAAGGAAAAATTTTTGAAGAGTACTCGCTCTTCACTATTTTTCGATATATTTTCCAAGACCAATTCAGCGACAGAATCTGCTGTAAAATATGTGTATTCAGAACCAGGATCTTCAAGTAAGCTATAAAGTTTATTTCTCACGTCACTTGAACGCTGAATATCAGAAATACTGTACATGATCGATTGAATGGGACCACTGAGATTCATAGTCGCGATATACATAGCTATCAAGCTAGCCGTAGTCAATTCAACGCCTTGTTTTTGTAGGAATAGCCCTACAGCTAAAGGCAGAACTTGACTAAAAAATACTAATGGACCGTTTAGAAAAAAGACGATATTACTGGTCCATTCATTTTTCCAGCGAGCATTTTCATATTCCTCATTAATGTTTTCAAGCAGAGATAATTTTTCTTTACTAGCACCATAAAAATAAAAGGTGTTCGCTCCTTTAAAAAAATCTCCTACAGATCGATGGAATTGCTTTTGTTTTTTTGAGAAAGCAGCACCACTATCTTGTAAATGACGATTCATCAAGAATTGCGGTAAAGGCCGAAGAAATGAGAAAGCTACAAAAAAGAGACCTAACCAAAAATTGTGCCACAGAATAAAAACGATTGTGGTACATAGCATAAATGCCTTTCCGATCATAATATCTACAGGAAGAAGAAAACGATCGTACAATAGCTCCATGTCTTGTGTAAGGATTGAAACTTTCTCATCATACATAATGGAATCTTTTAAAAATAATCGTTTCATTAATTGACTTTTTAATCTTATTTGTAAATGACGTTGTAGATTATTACTAACAAAATTAGCCAAGAGCATAGTGCTATAAAAAATCAAGTGTAAAATTAAACCATACACTATAAAGGAAAGAATCGTATCTGTAGTCAAATGCTCTTCGCGAATGTTTAGTAAACGCTCAAGTAGTAATGGCTTTATAAGCATTAAACCACTATTAAGTAACATTCCTATTAAAAAATAGATGAGTACATTCTTTTTAATATATTTCAGTATTTTCATAAGCAAGTCCACCTAAACTTCAATTATATTAGTTATATTTTTTTCACCCTATTAGCTTCAACTTATTATTATCCACTATAAATTTTTAAATGCTCGAACAGTAATTTCTCTCAATCAATGGTCATATATAAAGCCTTTCCTTTTCTCTTTATTGAAAGTTACGTGTGCAGATAGTGTCTATGCTTTTTACAATAGGCCATTTATTAAACGTTTTCAAAACTATTATACTAAAAAGCTTATTAAATGCGACGGAATCATTCAATAAGCAGATACACATTTAAATTATTGTTCGGTTATTCTAAAATTTGAATTTTCTTTTAATTATTTTTATAGTTGGTAAACAATTTAAATAGTAGATATAATTAAAGTAGACTCTTCAATAATCTTATTTTTCATAAAAAATTAATTAAAAACTCGATATGAACAAATTTTCATAAGGAGGCTATGATGTTATTTTCAACAATAATTTTTGGTTGGATAGGAATTTTGATATTTCTACTCATTCTTTTTAACTTTAAGAAGATGACAGAGAATAATGAGTATGCTCTATTGCATTTAATGCAAGCCATCATGTATGCTATGTGGCTTCCCTTACCATTTGTTCTCTATCAATTACTCGATTCTGATATTTTATTGGTAGGAAGTGTGTTTGGTTCAGTTTATTTAATTCTACTAGTAGCTGGAATGGCTCTGCAAACTGGTCATATAGCCTTTTTAGCCAAGTACAATGAAGATAAAAAAATAAGCGATAGTCAAACAAACTATATGATGGCGACATTATCTCATCCCTATGAAGGCTTAGTAAATGTATTTAAATGTATCTGGGCTATATTTTTGGGTATAATCTTTTGGCAGAATGGAGAAGTAGTAATGGCAGGTTGGATGTTCTTATTTGGATTGCTCATCATTTATTATCTGATAATCATTCTAGAGGCCAGTTTAATAATAAGATTAAGCTTCTTTGAAAAAGTAAAACCAAATACAATTTTTGTAAATATTGAAACCTTCTTATTCTTTTTGACTTTGATGATTTATATCACATTTATTTTTAAGCCTTATTTATAATTGTAAATATTTTTCGAATGATCGTGATTTCTAAAGGATAAATGACAATTAAAGAAGGCTCTATGTCAAATAGGGTTGATGGAAGAAAAACTCTTCCTTCAATCCTATTTATTATAGAACCTGAATAGCACAAAAGAGAAGACGACATTCGTCTCCTCTCGTGCTTAATTATAAGTCAACCCAATACAACTGACAAAGAACCAGTTACAGTCAAACGCTATTCAAAGATTTTTTCAGATTGCCTAATTTCACACCCCGCATATTCCAACTGACTGAAATTAAAGTGATCAGTAGGATAAGTAAAGTGATAAGTCGTATCACTTGAGGTGTAAACATCACACTCAAACCTGAAAAATAGGGTATTCGCCGCAGATAAAAATTATAAATGAGTCTATCTAAACCGTAAGCTAACCCTAGACAGGTAAGAAAGACGATAAGATTTTCACATAAAATCAGCCAAGCAAGTTGACCTCTGCTATACCCTAGGCTATACAAAACAGCAAGTTCCCGATTTCTTTTTCTAAAATAACCTTTGTTCAAAAAAGTTATTACCAAGCCTAAAGTGAGTGAGATAATACATGCAATGCTCAGCATTTTTCTACTCTCATACTGATAAATCTTAGCATACTCACCTGTTTTCCAACTTAACTGACTGGTCAGTCGATATTTCGGAAAGAGTTGTTCTAAATTTTGAGAAATCGTCTCAACATCTTTCGGCGATTGCGCTTTAACAAGCAGGGTCGTGTAGCCCAACCCAACAGCTGTTTTATAGCTATCAAGCGTTTCAAATATATTTGAGAGATAGACTTCATTTTCATTTGATGAACCAATATAGGCGCTTTTATCCTCTTCATACATTTGCGCAAAATCTGTCTCTTCATCCAAAATACCCTGGCCATCCCAGCCCAAATAAATAGCGTAAGATGGTTGAAGCGTATCTTGATAGTTACTCCGATAAATACCCGACACTTGGTAACTTCTCTCAACCAAATTCGTAGCTTCTCCATATTTAAATGTAGATAAATTGACCGAACGCCCTATAAATTGGTCAAAATCATCACTTCCAAAGTAAATCTGCGCAAAAATATCAGGTAAAATGACTTCTAAACTTTGATCTTGAGGAAATTCTCCTGTAAGTAAAGTAATATTTTGGGTATTGTAATCTTTAGCAAAAGCTTTCGGACTACTCAAACCTAAAAATTTAAAGGTCAGCTTAGTATCTTGACTTAAAAAGCCAATATCCTTTTTTAAAATGTCTGGTAACTCTTCCACTTCATAAGTCAAATCAATTTCATAGCCGTCTTTATCCGACAGTGCCATTTGACGACCTGAGGTTAAAGCGACAGCTTCAACACCTTTAATTTGGCGCACATGTTCATAATCTGCCTGCGAAAAATATATCCGCTGACCATCTAAACTCGAAGAAATATTTTTCTCACGATTTTTGACCGTTACATCATTTTTTAGTTCTTGCGTATCAATCATGATGAGCGTGTCAGAGACACCTGAAAACATGCGATTATAAGTACCAACTACTGTACTGTAATAAAAAGAAAAACCTAAAATAAACAAAGAAAAAATAAGCATTATTGGAACAGCAAGCAATAACAATTCAAACTTATTAGCTCGCATGGATGATAAAATATAACGCCCCAACTTTTTCTTTTTTATCTCAGTAGGCTGGCGGAAAAGGGTCATTTCCGTCTCAGTTTTTCCCACCTCACGACACATCTTTTATAGCCGCATCATCAAAATCGCCTGCATTTTTTAAATTATCAAGAACGCTCGAACCCTCCGTGAGTTTATAATCTTGAAAAACCAGCTGTAAATCCCTATTTCTTATGGTTTGCCAGTCTTTTTGCTTTAATTCTCGGACATTTCGTTCAAATAAATAATAGTCGCCCTCATAATCAAAATCTAAGCCAAAAATAATATTTAAAAGCGTTGTCTTGCCTGAACCACTCGCACCAATGACCGTATAAATCAATCCGGATTATTCTATGGTAAAGTCTAATTGATGAAAAATTTCTCTCTTACCATATTTTTTATTGATATTACTAAGTTTTATCATAGCATCCCCCTTAAAGACCACTATAACTATAAAACAGACTAAGTTTTCTATTTAGACAAGCTAATAAATCATATTAATATTTTAGCTATTAAACCAAGGGTCATGGACTGGACTAGAATTGATAACTTCTCCATATCTATCCAATGCTGGTTGTCCCCAACATACGTGAACATCACTCTTATTTTTTCCTATGCGAACCGTCTTGGTACCAATAATATCACCATTTGCCCGCATTACTCTTAGAGTAAAGGTCGTTATACTTGAACGGTTTACAGAACCTGTTTCAGAAACACCATTTGCATCCCACTGAATAACCGATTTCCAATGACCAGAGGCTGCAAGTGCTGGAACTGCTGTTCCAATAATGCAAGAAAAAACAGCGACACTCATAAGGGCAGTTATAATTCTTTTCTCCATAATCATTTTCTCCTAAAAAATGATGAGATAGTTAAGAAAACTTAGTCCGTCCTCATCTATATCGTAGTATTTTTCCCTCAGTCAAGCGTTTACATTTTTTAAACTATCGCCGAACAAAACCAAATTACAAAATTTATTATCAATTCAATGAATTTTCTTTGTTTTTTTGGACATTATAGTCTGGGGAATTTATTAATCTAGTAAGATTCTCTAAATCTCGTACTTGCTACTCATACTCATTAATAAATTTATTTAATCGTTTCTGAGTAACTTCAATATTTTTCTGCACCTGCTTCAGCTTAACACTTGCTATCAAATTCATCTTCGCATAATCATATCTTGCCAATCGTCTGCTCTCAGGGTATGAGTTATTGAGATTGAATAAGACTCAGTAACCTTGCTGAGATGAGCGACCTTATCCTGCAAATCCATGATGATCAAATCTAGTTGAGCGATACCCTTGATTAACTCGTCTTTAACTTCCTGATAAGACTGGTTAAAGTTAAATCTCCTTGTAATTCCACCATTATTCTTCTTAGAGCGGTACCAGCTTGAGAGGATTTAATACCCGCATTAGCCATCAAGCCAATCGCCAAAGCCGTATCATCTATGGTATCGGTTACAATATCTGAAGTCAATGCTAAATCTTCGCCAGATGCAGTAGCTAAGTTCATGATCCCGTCAATACCACTAATCATGTCTTTAGTTTCCCATTAAAGCACTCTCTAAATAATAGTTAGGCTGTTTTCCTTTCTAATGTTTTTGTTATTAAGATTTTCATAGTCATTACATTCACTCATAACGATTTCAAAAAGGGTAACTATATATTTCTTTGACCCTATCGAAAAGAAAACGATAATCATCCCTTTCACTTCATAAAACTTTATCTATAACTTACTAAACTAAGTCTAAAAAATCATAGACATGATCTGGCAATAAGATTGCACCCTCTCTTTTATTATATAGATCTTGCAATTCTTGATTTACATTCTCTTTGTTAAAGTCTTGTCCAATACTTGGATTCCATTCGCATAACCTTTTAAATTCTTTGCTATCGGGTGTTTTTGATAACTCACGAAGATTCTCTAGTCCTCCAACACCACCACAATCTTCGGGAATATTCTCACCTTTAGAAGCAACCACCTGAGGAAAAATGCCCCCATTAGCTACATCTTCTTTCATCAAAGTAATCTTAAATTCCCAATTATCTCCAAAATCATAGGTATAATTGATTGAACTATATTCGTATAAATATGGGAGAACAAGTGTTTTTTCAGCGTCTTTTTTTATAAGGTTAGCTATTGCATCACTAAAATCATAATCACGGCTAATCTCTAAATCAATCTCTAATTGAGTACCATATTTTTGGAAACTAAATAAATGTCTATCTTCTAAACCAAAAGCACATTGAATAAAGCAATGTAACTCAAAAAAGGTCGTCCTATCTGGCACAATCATATTTCTCCAAATAGCAGGATTCTTAATCCCTACCAACTGTACTTTTAACTGAATCATCATCATCTCTCCCTTTCTTTTACTAAGTCTTTTTAAACTGTAGTTAAAATCCTGCAATTACATAGTTACTTATTTCATAGTGCATTATTATAAGATTAACTACCTTTACTAAAGAAAACGTTCTAGTGAGTCTGCTAATCTATGAAGTATCGACACAAATTTAAAAAGAAAGACTCATTTTTATGGATGTAACAAAGCGGTTCTTATAATCCAGATGTTTAATCTGCTTTCAAACCAATTATACTACAAATTCAGTCCTTTGAATATGTTCGACCTATTAAAACGGCTTTAAACACCTTTATCCGCTATAAAACTATGTCGCTAATGCTATTGAACTACCTTACTCCAACGCCAAACTAGAAGCAACTAACAAACTCATCAAAGATATTAAGCGAAATGCCTTTGGCTATAAAAACGACTCCCATTTCAAAAAAGAATTCTTTTAATATCAAGATTATATGTGTCAGGAAGAAATCGAGTAGGAGGCTAGCCATTAGTTGACTAGCCGACCTCTCACACCCCCGTACCTACGGTTCCGTATACGGCGGTTCCCTAGTTTACACACACTTTAGTATAATAGCCGAGCATTGACAGGTAGCCTGGCTTGGCTATTTCTTCTTTGGTTAGCACTGAGTTTAGCATTAGTGCAGCTCGCCACGTGGCTTTTCTGCAATTCGCCATTTCATGCACTTTCCAAAGCGGTATCCCAAATTTCTTCATCCTCTTGTATCTTGTTCTGACTTTCTTCCACTGTTTCCAGTATATTTGCCTTACTCTTCTCCTAAGCCATTCATCCATACATTCCAGCATGGATTTCATATCCGCCTTTGAGAAATAATTTATCCATCCTGCGATAAACTTGTTCAGTTTGGATTTCCTTACTGCATTTGACCCTCCATTACTTCTAGATGTTAGCCTTTTCAGTTCACTTTTCATCTTATCTATTGACTTCTGATGAACTCTAACCCTATATTCCCCTTTTGTAATATAGAAGCTATAGCCTAGATACTTAACTTTCGTTATATGTGCTACCTTGCTTTTATTTCGATTCACTTTTAACTTCAGCTTTCCCTCTATAAATGACAAGATATTTCTTAAGGTTCTTTCTGCACTTCGTTTACTCTTGCAAAATATCATCCAATCCTCTGCGTATCTTACAAATCTATGTCCTCTGTGTTCCAGTTCCTTGTCCAGTTCATTAAGCATACTATTACTTAGTAGTGGACTTAGATTTCCACCTTGTGGCATTCCAACCTTCGTTTCTTCATATTTTCCCTCGTTTATTACGCCTGCGTTCAAGTATTTATGGATTAGCGCTATTACTCTACCATCTTTTATAGTTCTTGATAGTATTTCTATTAGCTTGCTTTGGCACACCATATCAAAGAACTTTTCCAAGTCCATATCTACCACCTACTTATAGCCTTCATCCACATTCTTCTTACACGCTTTCAGGGCGTCGTGGGTACTCCTTCTTGGTCGAAAACCATAACTATTTTCGGAAAATTGTTTTTCATAGATTGGGCTTAATACTTGGGGGATCCCTTGTTGTATCAGTCTATCTATTACCGTCGGTATTCCTAACTTTCGGTATTCCCCTTTTGTTTCTTTGGGAATTTCTACCCTTAATACGGGTCGTGGCTTGTATTTGCCCGTTCTTAACTTCTCGAGCAGGCTGTCTTTGTTATCTTTGAGATACGGCATAAGTATAAATCTAGCTCTAATTCTAATTGCTCAAACGAATTGTTATGCTCTAGTTGTCCTGTGCTAGAGATAGCATAAGGGTTAGTGTGCTTATTATTTGTCATTTTTAAAGCCCTCCTTTTATTGCTAGGGCTTTTTTTTGCCTCTTGGTAGTCCTCAATCGTCATGTCTTGCGTCTGTTTATTAAAGTTATCTTTAATGCTTTCTTTTATCTTATCAAAGGTTTGATTAAAGCCCTCTAAGTTGTCTATGTCTAGTAATTTCTTTTTACTTGTTCGATAGATGCTGTTAAATTTCTTTCGGTCTGTGCGTTTAATTTTATCTAGGTTAGTAAATTTAGAGATAGCGATATATATTTCTTTTTCGTTTTCTTTCGCTTCGCTCCAATCTTTTTTAGGGTTCCTCGTTGTTATATATCTAGCTAAAACCTCTGACTGCATAGCTAAGTAAGTATAAGGTCTGCTGTCTAAAGGTGTTTCTTTGGATTTGTTGAGTATAGCTTTGCTATCTATGGCCTTACCTATCATCTCTAGTAAGTCTTGCCATGCATACAAAGTAACTAGCGACTTTATAATAAACTCATAAGATTGACCGATTGCTTCTAAATCTTCTTGCCCTGTATTTTTTAATAAATAAAAATCGTCAAACGGTTTTTCACTTGCTTTTTGCCGTTCTTCGTTTAATAGGATATTGACGAAATTATAAGCCATACGCCATGAATTAGCGTCTAAGTTTTCCCTTAATAGTTTTATAGAGTCTTGCAAATTGTCTAGGCTCCCTGCGTGTTTTGAAGTCTGACGTATAATTTCATAGTCTTTGTGCAACACCTCGCTATATGCATTCATTAAAATTTCATATGTGTTTTTATGTTCTAAAAAATTGCTAGGTGTATAATTTACCGTTGTTAAACACTTTTCTATCTCATCTATGTCTAAGCCTGTTAACTCGTCTTTAAACTTTAGCAAAGTATTGTATAATCTAATTTTTTTCTATAAATTTTAAAATATTAGTAAAAGAAAAATAAGGATAAACTAGCTGTTCTGCTTCTCTTACTAAAGAACTTTCTATCATGTGTTGCTTAGAGATAGTGATTAAAGTATTTACTCTAGTATCTGCGGGTATATCTGCATCAAAAGCTATTTCTCCTACTTCCTTAAATTTTATAATATCATCTTCAGTTATCATAGGTTAGCCTCATTTCTAAATGGTGGTATAGGTTGTTTCTCAACTTCCGCTAATACTAATTTTCAGAAGTTACTTTTTATAAATAGAATTCTTTTAATTTTTTATATTCTATAATATCTATATAAAAAATTATTTCGTCTATATTTTCATTTGAGGAACTGCAATACAGCATTTTAAATTTTGTCCCATGTTTTCCAAACATATTTAATAACATTAAAGATAATATATTAAAATTATCTTTAATCGTTATCATTTTAATGTCATTTCTTTCTTCAAAAGAAATAGAGTGTTGATTAATTTGCATAGATTTTAGAGTATCTCTAAAGCCTTTTATAAAGGTATCTTTTTCCATTTTTATGTTCCTTTCTTAAAAAATTTGTCATATTTTATAATGTCCTCTTGGTGTTTCAGCGTAAATTCTCTGCCTAAATCGTTCATAATATCGTTTATGCTCGTTTGTTGAATATAGGCTATCTTGCGTAAGTCCTCAAAGATAGATGGGTAAAGCAATAAGTTAGTGCGCTTGCTTTTTGTTTCTTCGGTGCTCTTAGGCCTACCTATCTTGCTTGCTGGGGCTTGCTTGTTCCGATTGCCTCTTATAAGTGCCTCTGCTGGGTTGTTTGCTGTAAAATCTTTCATTCTATCCGCTCCTTATATAAATATTTCGATTTCTCTAGTTGTCTGCCCGTTCTCATTCTCACTTATTTCTCTTTTTATAAAGCCGTTAGCCTCTAAGGCGTTTAGTGCTCGGTTGAGGGTACTATAATCAAAATTAAGAGCTTTTATAAAGTCGGTATTCGTGATACTTACCCTGCTTGCGCCCTCTGCTTTTAGATAGATGTATATCATTACCAATTTTTGTGTGCTGTTAATCTCTTTTGCGCCAAAGATGCCGTATAAGTCGTTTGCTGGTGTTGCTTCCATGTATAAGCCTCCTTTAAATTGATGCGCCTATTTTATGCCTAATTCGTCAATAAAGGCTAAATAGTCCGCTGTAACGTTTGCTTTCGGTGCATAGGACAATAAGTCATCTCTCATGGCCTGCGCTTCTTTAACGGCTATTGCTTCTCTTATCTTCGCATCAAAAACTTTCGTATTAATCATGCGTGCTGTATTTTCTAGCATCTCTGTTAATTGCTGGGTTAGTATGGTTCGCTTATCGTATCTAGTTATCAAAATACCCGCTACTTCTAGCGCATCATTGGTATATTTGCGTACCGTTTCGATCGTCTGACTAAGCTGGGCTAAGCCCTGTATGCTGTAAATATCTGCTTGTGTCGGTATGATAACCTTGCTTGCGCTCGTTAATGCGTTTATTGATAGTGTGGATAGGCTAGGGGGTGTATCTATAATAATATAGTCATACCTTGCGCTTAATGTGTCTAATGCTTCTTTTAGTCGGTACTCTTTGCCTAATTCGTTTTGTAGTTCATGTTCTATCATGGTTAGGCTAGGTGTTGACGCTAAAACGTCCCCCTGCTCTGTGGTTGTGATTGTATCAAGCGCCCGTTTTCGCTTGGTTAATACTTCGTATATACCTGCATCAGGCGTATCAATCCCCATTCCATAGGTTAGATTGCCTTGTGGATCTAAATCTATAAATAAAACGCTATGGCCTTTGTGTCTGATTGCATTCCCTAGTATCTGGGCTGTAGTGCTTTTAGCTACTCCGCCTTTTTGATTGATTACTGCGTATATCTCTGCCATAAAATACCCCTTTATCTAAATAGTGTTATTTATAGTATTTTCTAGTGTTATGAAAAAACAATTTTTACTATAAAAAAGAAAAATATTTTTAATGTTATGTACAAATCTGGAATTGCTATTAAAAGGTAAAGAAATAAGTTAATCAGTATCCTTATTGCATCAAGCGCTAAAAAAACTTTCCTAGCCACCCTTTCGCTTTCTGTTGGTCATACGGCATAGGGTCAACCATTTCAAACGGCACGCGTATGGGTCTCAGTCCACGCATAAACCCTGTTAACCGTTGTAAACTTCGTCGCCCTTTTCTTTTTTCCGCTTGTCTTTTTCTCTCTTTGATTTTTCTTAATCTAATACCGTCGTTATATCGATTAATCGCCATTTTGTTCTTCTCCTATAAGTTTTATAAATTTTCGTTGTCCGTTATTCGGATAGCGTATTTAACCAAAAATAGATTTTCCAATTCTCGCCTCGCTGTTATTCTTTTCTCGCTCTAAATGGTGTAGGTATATCATTGTTGTCCCTATGTTTTGATGCCTTAATAATTGCTGTGTTTCTTCCAATGTACCCCCGTTTAGTAAGTTTAACGTACCAGCGGTGTGTCTTAGGCTGTGTGCTGTCAATCTATCGCTATTAAAGCCTGCGTCAACTAAGGCCGTTTTAACTATTCCGCTTATGCTTCGAGTTGTCATGCGTTTGCCTGCGTTGTTGTTGCTGGTTGATGCGAACAAGGGCACTTTAGCGTCTGCTTGCCCTCTGGCGCTTAAATAAGCCCGTATAGCTTCCTCTACCTCTGGAATAACCTTTATATACTCTGTTCTATCGTCCTTGCCTTTACCTTGTATATATAAGGCGGTACTATCTCCCACCGCGCGCATATCTTCAATATTAGCCCTGCTAACCTCTATTGTTCTTAGTCCGCCTGTTAGCATTAAAGCTACGATAGCATAATCTCTAAGTCCTTTTAAATCGTCTGTATTGATGCGACTTAATACGCTCCCTGCTTGCTTGCTGGTTAGATAGTCCTTTTTGTGGCTCTTAGATATTTTAGCCCCTTTAACACCTTTAGCTATGTTAGGGTATAAGCCTTTTGCTTCGGTAAAATTAAAAAGTTGGCGTATGGCTATGATGTAGTTTTGTATGGTTGATGCCTTTTTGCCGTCTTCTAGCAAGGTTTGCCTATACCTTAAAATATCTTCTCGTTTCGGCTGTGTTACGCCGTTATCATACATAAATTTAATGAATTGCTTGATTGCTCGTGTGTACGTTTTGATGGTGTTTTCTGATGCGTCTATATAATTAATAAACATATTGTAAAACTCGCCAAAATCGACATTATTTGCCGTTGTGATAGGGTTGTTGTTTGTGTGTATAGTTTGTATATCATGCATATTATTACCCCCTGTTTAGTATAGCTTAATTTGCTCTAACTTCCGATAACTTTTTTATTTTTTTATAAAAACGGGGCATAATACCCCGCCTAATCAATGTTATATGCTTCTTTTATTTTATTTTTTAACGTTTGATGCGTGGCTGTATCGTTTAAAATAACACCTATAAGGTCAATCGCATCAACTAAAGCCTGTTCTATTGGTTTATCTTTGTTAATGCTCTTTATAAGTTTAGAGGTTAGCAAATTACTGCGGTTATACCTCTTTAACTGGCGTTTGTATGCTTCCCTTATAAATAGCGCCTGCTTCTTGGCGTCTGTTGTCATTTTAGGCTCTTTCAAAAGGCTCTCGAAAGGGTCTGGAGGGGCTGGTGTGGTATCCCCCCAAATTTTATTAGCTTGTCATAATCAATTTTATCTGTCATTTTATGCCCTCTAATATAATTTAAGCTGTTTTCTTATTTCTTCGGTATCTGCGTGTATATCATAAGCAGCCATGAAATAATCTCTAAAATCGTCTAAGTCTTTAGCGTTTTGAGCTTCTTCCATTAATATAATTTGTTCAGCTTCATAACAGGCTATTAAAAAGTGCAGCTCTTCGATTGAGTAGTTTTTTTCTTTTAACTGCTTTATTCGTCGGCTTCGATATTTGTTTACTCTTTCTAAAAAAGTCCCTTTATTATTTTTAATTAATTTAAACATTTCAAATTTCATTTTTAATTCTCCTTTTTATCTATCCGTTTTGAGTAATATACTTTTACCTTATAATTAGTTATACAGCTGTATGGTTCTTTAAAACTTTCTAGTATCTCAAGGTTAGGTCATCTTTAATAATATTTATCAAACAGTCATTTAATCTCTGGGCTATTCGCTTAGTGGTTTTTCTTTATTTATATCTGTGTCACTCTGTGTCTGTCCTTTTTTAAAGCATTAAGATAATTCTGGTTGTTCTTCTTTTATCTGGTCTGATAAATCAAACAAAATACACGCCACCTCGTCTAAGTCTTTTAAGATGCGCTGGTTGTAGTGAAACTGCGTATCTTAAAATCTTTTCATAATGTATACTACATACTGGTAGTCCTTCTCTTTAATCATTGATAAAGCATCTATTTGCTGTTGATATAGTTCGATAACTCTCATATGGTCGCATACGTTTTGTGCCCATTGCGAAGCTTGTTCGTGTGTTAGTTTTTGTTCTTTTTCCATTGGTTTGTTTCTCCCCTTATATGTGTTATAATTGGGGTATCTAAATAGTGGTATTTAACGTACCCCTTAGCCTGTGAGTAGTGCCTCTACTTGCGGGCTTTTTTATTGCGCTTTTAGCGCTTCGATTGCTTCTAATACCCTTGCTTTGCGTTCTGGTTTTAATGGTGTTCTTAGCCACAAAACAAGCGTACCTGCTGTTATCCCAATTTGCTGTGCTACCTGCCAATGCTTTAAGCCAGCGTCTTTTATCTTTTTCCTAATCGTTTTATTGGCTTTATCCATAAGTTGCTCCTTTCTTTGTAAGTTTAGTACACAAGTTATTATTCAATTACTATGTGTATAATAATAACACTGATGCTTATTTAAATCTATATAAATAGGCGAGTTTTATCTAATTATTATGTGTATAGTAAAACGTTGCATGTTAACAGCCTTATAATTACCTAACGCTGGTATATATGTAGGGTACGGGTGCTAATTACGGTTTAATAATGTTTCGTAACCTTTGTAAAATCTTGGAATGTATATTTGCATACCCCTATATTTAAGGCTTTATTTTTTTATGCTTAAAATTTTTAAACGGCTTTATATCAACGATAGTTTGGTGTGAGAAAATATGTACAGTACGGCGTGAAGTTCGGCCGACAGACGGGAGGGTGAGGTATGCCCCGTCTTTTATATAACCGTACCTCGATGGCGGCTCTTTTATCGATCGCATCTCCTATGCTTGTTGAGATATGTTGAAACTCTTATTGTTGGAATATGTCGAACAAAACACTAAATTTTCGCAACGTTTCGAACTTTTAAAAGATGCGCTTATACTCTGCCCGCCTGCCCTGTGATGCGCCTTTGTTTTTATGGAGTTATCAGGTTTTAAATATTTGCCCCCCTCTCACGCGCGCGCGTATATTTTTTCGGAGTCTTCCCCCCTCCCAGTTGTCTGGTTCCCCGTGGTAGGGGCATTTGATTTCATGGGGGGTATTGTCCACTTTATTAGCTTGGGTAGTACCGCATCATTAATTAATCATTATCGTTTTATAACTAAAATGTGCGACGTCGGTTTTTTAAAAATATATGGACATCATTTATTGGCTTATATTTGCGTTCTGTGACGTTTTAATGTTTTATGTATAGAGTTTTTTACATGTTCTTAGTTAAAGCTTCTGTAACGTTAATTATTTAACCGCACGAGTGCATCAAGGTACTTACTATTATCTATAAATATTATTGCCTTTACTTTGAGTCAATCTACCCTCATGCCTCGCTTGTTATTTATTAGTCCTATATCTCGCTTTATAGCCGTTTTAATTGCTTGGTTATATTAAAAACACTAGGGCATAATAAAAAGCCCTAAAATAGGGCTTCAGACTGAAGACAAACCCTTTGTGAGTTAATCTCAAATAAAGGGGTTGTCTTCAGTCTGAACACTGTTTTATCAGTGTTTATTTTATCTGTTGCTCGTTCGTAATAAGGCGCTAATATCTGTAAGAAGTCAATAATCACTAATGACGGTTCTTTTTCCCACTTAATATGCTGTGCTACTGCTTGCCTTATTTGTTTTGCTCCTATATCCCCTTGCCCCTCGTGTATAAAGATATGCTTAGCAAAGTTCTCGTATTCTTTAATACCCTCTGCAATGATTTCCTTTTCTTCGCTTGTGTAGTTCTTCCAAAATCTACCTACCGTTATACCCCTAACGCTCTTAGCATTTTTAATTGATGCGCCTTTAGCTATCACTTGCTCATAAGTTAAGCGTGATATTGTCTTGGCCATGATTTCGTGCCTGCTCATCTCTAAACTAAAAATAAGTACGTCTTTGCCTTGTTTAGCTACTGCATCTGCAATCTGTAAAGATAGGGTAGTTTTTCCTAACGAACTGATAGCACCGATAACATAAAGCCCCTCATAAAAGCCACCATCTAAATATTTGTCTAAGTGTTTAAAGCCTGTTGATATGCCTTTCTTGTTATCCTTGATAATTCCATCAATAAAACTAGGTAAATGATGCGCTGGTGACGTTCTGGCGTATAACTCGGTTATTTGTAAGTCTCTATCCGCCTCTGTTAGTGCATCTAATATTTTTGTAGGTACATTGTTAATATCGTACTTTTCAAGGTCTATTTCGCCTGCATCGATCGCCTTTATAATAGCCTCGTTCTGGTTTCGTGGCGCTTGTTGGGCTGGTGATGTTCTATCCATAAAATCAAGTTGCCCCTTATCATTGTTATGTTTTTTATACTCTGCCTGTACTTTCGCATCATTCCTGCAAAGTTCTATCATAGCTTTTTGACTTGGTAAATCTTTGATAGCTGTATCTGTTATGCCTGCATCTAACTCTCCAAACTTATGTATCCTTACTAAATCAAAGGCGTTATTATTTCCATGTGCGGGGTCTGTGTCATGTTCAGAGTATAAATAACTAGCTTCGCCAAAATCATGATATACTCTTGCGCCGTCTGTACTGCTTCCGCCCGTCCACGAATAGCGCTCTGTCCTTGTGTTGTAAGTATATGCTTCGGGTATAAACTTGCTTATAGCATCATGGATATTATAGGTGCGGTTAAATGCGCCAATATAGCCGTATTTCTTGTGAGGGTCGGTTATATCTCCACTGGGTCTAGTTCCTGTTACGTCTACCTTTGCTTGTTCTTTAGGGTGTAGGTTCCATTCCTGCGCATAATCGGTAGTAGAGTATTGGCTTAATACTGCTTGTGTATCTATTGGCTTACCGTCTGCCCATTCGCATATATACTCGCCATTTTTAGGGGTTGTAGGGTAAAACATGGCTCTGGCTGGCTCAAACGTTGAACTGTCTAAGGCTTCCATATCCTGCGGGTTAATACCTGCTATATATCTTGCTATCGCCTCATATTCTTTAGGGCTTACCTCTTTGTCTAAAGGCATTAATAGTCTAAATGCTGGGGTGTCTGCTAAATGCGAGTGAGTAGTATATAAAATAAAAGCATAATCAGAAGCATTTAAACGGTCTGTTATATCGTTAAAATGTTCTGGTGTTCCGTTGTCAAAGTCAAAGGCTAATAACGTTCTTAGTAGTATATTTTTATTATCTCTGTTTAACCCTGCTCTTGGTTCATTGACTGATAGCCACCCCCTACAAAAGCGCCTCTTTTATTCTTATGACTTAGTTTGTATTCTCTTTGCTCTGCGTATTTTTTGCTATTTTTGTCATATTTCGCGTGATAGCTTTCTACGGTGTCTGTGGTAGCATATTTATCTTTAAAATCTTTTATAAAGTCGTTCCAATCGACTAATTTATTTTCATAACTATTAGCTATTCTTACGCTTGGGGTTGTTGCTATTTTAATTTGCATTGTTTTGCCTCTTTTGTAAATATTTTTTTTAATACCTCTGTTTACTCTGGGTACTTTTTTGTAGGTCATTTTTGTCACTATCCATTTTTTAGGGGTGCCATTTCTGCCTATTTTATCTTTTTAGGGTGTGCGTTTTGTGGTCTTTTCCCTTTTTAGGGACTCCAATTCTTCATTTTTGTTTATGTGTGTTAGCTATCACTCCTTTTGCGCTGGCACTGGTTTTATACTTACCTTTTCATATCTCCCCTTTTACACTTTGTTTACACTCTTTACTCTTGCGCCTTTAGATTACCTTTGTTTTCGCATCAATTTGCTACACTTATTTTAAATTCGTGAACGCTGGGGCGGTGTATAGGTTATCTAGATTAATTGATGCGACTACCTTTTTGCCCCCGCTGTCGCTGGGGTTTTTTTTCTTGCCTTTATATTAAGGCCTGCTCGCCTGCCCTAGCAAGGGCGGGCTAGGCCGTCTAAGTATACTTACATGTACTTACGTATACTTATGGTCGGTTTTTTTAAACACTGTAAATCGTTGGTGCTCTAAGGATAAGGCGTGTTTTTTAACTCGTTTAACTTGTGCTAAATGCCGTAGGTACTTGTGCTAAATGACGGGGGTGTTAAATTGCATACGCTTATTTTATTACAATGTATACAAAACCACTAAATTACTGTATGTATAATAAACAGGCCAAAAATTACCCGCTAAAATCAAGCGGGCTAATTTAAGGCTTTGTTAAAAGGTGTATATTGAATTATAAACCCTTCAATGGCTCTGCTACCGTCTAATTTGTAAATATCGTAGCCTTTAATAAATTTCATTTTTTTCCATTCGGTCAATATGTTTTCGGCATTATCTTTAAGAGTCCGTCTTTGGTTATAGGTAGGGTTTGTTTTGCCAACTTCTTTGCAAAGTGTATCTAGTTTTATCTTATTGCCTTTAACTTTGTTGCGGTTGTTGCGCATAGCTAATATGCGGGTAGCTAAGGCGTTCCTTAGTAAAGCATCATCAAAGCCTTTGCCATTCTCTAATAACTCGCTAGGTATAAGACTGATTAAGCCGTTATTAGGGTTTAAATGTCTAGCATACATTAATAGAGGGGGCTCGCTTTGTATTTGATAGGTATCTGTTGCTTTACCGCCGTTAAATCTAGCGTATACCCGCTTTAAAACGATCAAATTTTCATCAATAATAAAACTTTGTAAATCGCGAGGTATAGGCCGTTTGAATATTCCTGCCCATTCCGCTGTTGCGTCTATAACTATTTTCGGAAAATTGTTTTTCATAGATTGGGCTTAATACTTGGGGGATCCCTTGTTGTATCAGTCTATCTATTACCGTCGGTATTCCTAACTTTCGGTATTCCCCTTTTGTTTCTTTGGGAATTTCTACCCTTAATACGGGTCGTGGCTTGTATTTGCCCGTTCTTAACTTCTCGAGCAGGCTGTCTTTGTTATCTTTGAGATACGGCATAAGTTCATATACACTCATCTCATCGATTCCGCTAGCTCCCTTATTGGATACTACTCGCTGATTGGCTTTATTCAGATTTTGTCTATCCAGTATCTTCTCAAGTAGCCCAGCATCACTAAAGTTTGTGTCGATATGCTTTGTTTCAGTAATCCTCTGTTAGGCGAATGCTCTTAGCTCCTCTTTCTGTTCCGCAGATCCCCTCCCCAAGTAGCCCTCTGTTTCTTTCTAAGGTTTTCTATTCTTGTATCTATCATCAGTTACACTCATTTTCTTCATATCTCCTAAAGTTCACTCCTTCCCCATTCGTCTTAAGCCGTCGGCTACTATGACTTCTGCTGACTTCTTACAGTTCGTTGTTACTATAGATTTCTTACTCTGTTTCCACCTACCTGTAAGACCTCCCCAGGTAAGAGCACACTCTTTCACTCCATATATCTGCCACATTTACTGTATTTATTCCCGAGTAGTTATTGGACTTTAACTTGTCTAGCAGCCTTATCCATAAGTACAGCCTGATGTGATTTCTGTTCGTCAGATCGGAGTTTTGCCTACACCTTCCTTCAGATTCCACCTCATGATGGACACCCTTGGTGTTCGGCTATGTCTTTCCCACTACTAGGGCAGACTAGGGACTTTCACCCATTAGATTGTGCCCATGCTGGGCACACAAGAAAAAGCCCCCTTGACTGCTAGCTCAATGGGGCTTTACGAGATACTCCAATTTAAATCATCTTAAAATGTTTTAAAGCCTCCTTAATTGCCTCTTCTTTTTCAGGTGGACAATTAGGTGCTATAGGATTTTCCTTCTTTGAAACATTATAATTTTTACCAACTTCAAGTCCACATTTCTTCTTTACTTGCGATATATAACGATTAGATACTTTCATGCCGTGTTTCTTCATAACATATTCTTTAATTTCTTCATAAGTAGCCTTACTTTCAGATGATGTTACATCTAACTCGTCCATATCTAATTTCACTTTAATACATTGGTCGATATCTAGTTTGGACAATAACGCTACCGTCTCCACATGTGTCGGAGTTAAGGTAAGTATGCAAACTGATATATGGAATACGGAGTTTTACTGTATTTCATTAGTAGTTCTAAATTCCAAAAATATTAATTTTTATTTAAAGTCTGCTAACTTAAAATAAAATTATTTCTTTTCAACTCTATCACCTAAAACAATGATTGCTTCACTGTTATTAAGCGTAACAATATTTAATTTTTCTGAATAATCATTGATTATAGCATCAGCTGATTCAATAAAAGGAATCTCTTTAAAATGAGGGACTATATAGAAGTCAATCAGAGATAAACCTTCATAATCACTTAATGTTTTTGCTTTTTCTTTATCATCCATTTTTTGTGAATATTCAATATTATTAGTAGTAATTATTGCACCAACTGATTCACCAATGTAAATCATTCCTTTTTGAACGTTTTCTTGAATAATTGTTATCAAATTAAGTCTTTTTAATTCTTGTAGTAAGTAAAAACTATTACCACCAGAAAAATAGATCATTTCACAGGCTTCAATCTTTTCTATAATATTTTCTCTGTCAATTTTACTTATATCTAATTCATTAACTTTTACACCTAGTTCTCTAAACGTATCCTTGGCATCTATACATATTGGGTATATTCTTCAACGATTGATGCAGTCGGAATAAATAACACCTCATCATGCCCGACATTTGATAAAAATTCTTTTATTAATTCTCTTGTCCCATATAAACTTGATGTTAAAAATATTTTCTTCATAGAAATTATTCTCCTTCAAAAATTTTGTTAATTCTTTTTTTACTACACTTATTTAATCAAAAATATACTTCATATCACTACCAAAAGAACTTCTATACATATTTTATTTGAGGTAGAAATTTAAAAGTTAGTATCCATAGTTACTATTTTCTTTTGCCATAATTATAACATGAGACTAAAATATTTAAACGAACCGATACCTATGTTATAACTGCGAACTCTTTAAATTTCAATAATTACTTTTATTTTTATAATTATTCGAAATTTAAAATTATTTTCGTAAGGAAGTCGAAGCTTCTATATGTGTCGTCAGCTAATTAAGGGTTTATAATAATATGTTGAAATTGTATTTGAAAGCAATTTAATTATTTTCAGTATATAGACACATAAATTCTTCAGCAAAACTTGAAACCAAATTCCTATCTAGTGCTGTCGCTAAAGTTTCATTATTATAATTAGCAGCTTGTGACCAGTTGTAGGATCCATGCATAATATAATCTAAATCAATAATACAAAATTTATCATGCATTCTATTACTATTATAATACCCAAATTTTTTTATGACTTTTACATCAAATTCATTTTCTTTTAATTTTTTCACCATGCTCTCATTCGATTTTTCATCAGAAACAATTAACCGAACGTTTAATCCTAGATCTTTCTTAATTTTTAACTCTCTAAAAATTTTATCATTACTAAACCATGCTACGGCAGCCCAAATAACAAATTTTGCTCCTCTAATACCTTGAATAAGTGTATCTTCTATTTCATCAAAATGAACATCGTATTCTGTATATTCTTCAGGTAAATCAATGATCATTGGTTTTATTTCAACTCTTTGCAATGCATACTCATCAGTTTCTTCATAAACATATTCGAATACTTTATTTATCTCTTCTTTAAGTTCATTAGCTTCGTTTAATAATGGAACTGGAACCCTCAATTCAATTATCTCCCAATGTTGATAAGAGCGAATTGCAAAGTCATATTGAGGTACAGAATTAATTTTAGACCTTGAGATAATTTTCATCAAATTTTCTTTATAACCCATTTCTTTAAATTTGTTATCATATTTCAAAACTTCAAATATAGTCTTCCTAAAAACATTAGTATCCATACTTTTCTCCTATCACATATACTTAAATTTTTATATTTAATGATACTATTTAAACAAATTATATAATAATCTTATTTAGATTTATTAAAAACTTGTACCAAATTGTATTTTTATATCTCTATTAATAATAGCGCTATTTAAAATATATTTCAGAAGTTTAATATCACATAATATTTTTTAAAATCGTAATTCTACTCTATATTAAAAACAAAACAAACAATTTTTCATAACTAATTAATACTTATAGTATACAATTAAAAACCACAACTTATCCAGAGCAAGCAGAGGGAATTGGCCCAATGAAGCTGCAGCAACCTACCTTTTGGCAAGGTGCTAAATCCAACTCGAAAGAGAAAGATGAGTCTAATCTAGTTATCTAGCACGACGAATCTCGTTGCGCTTTTTTAATTGAATAAATAACTAGGAGTGGTTGAAATGTTTGAAGTAGAAAAATTAACCTTTAAAGAATTTTTGTATGGCTTGAAATCTTTTAATATTATCCCTCACTTTCGTTTAAGAAGAAGTCAGAGCGGGGAAATAAGTGAGCAAGATTGGGTTACACGTAATCCAAATAGAGGGGCTCATATTGGACGATGCTGCACTTGTTGAGTGGGTAATGCGGATAATAATGATTCCAGTCATTTTTGCGAAGCCTATGATGAAGAAACTTACAATCATATAATAAATTTACTGTTCAATTTATCCTTTACAGACATTGAATATAAGGTTATTCAAATAAAATAATCTTTTATATATGATACATTGCAATAATTATTGCGACACTTCTCATGAGCGAGGATTACCTTGTTCTAGGTGGCTGCGTTCTATTTGCAATTTATATTCTAGTCTCTATTTTTACAGACCTTGTATTGCTTAAGCATAATGTAATTGTTACAATGATAGTATCTGAATCTCATTAGCCAATCGAGTTTGAAAGCTAATAATCAATCATGTCGTATGTTTTTATGATTTAGAGATATTTAAGTGAAAGGCAGATATTGAATGTTTGTAAATGAAAACTTAATGAAATATAAATCTGGTCAAAGCGTTAAAGAACTCATATACAATGTCATTGAGCCTATTTGCGACGATCCAAACTTTAATGTTGAATTTAGTTCTAATTATAATATTGGGTACCCCAATAAAGAAAAACAATTCAAAATGGACTTTAAAGTCGTCTTTTCAGAATTCAATAATGAAACTTGGCTTATTAAAGGCACAAGTTCTGTCAGAAACGATCGCATCTATGGAAACGAGTACATGGCTCAAAATATTCGCCTTATTAATGATAATATCACAAAGATTTTTCTGGTTGTTCCTGATTCCATTTCTGAAAAAGAAATGCAAAATGCGAAACGTTATTCCGAGAAAATCAAAAGTGAGACATACGTTTCCTTCATTACGGATGTTATCACTGTGAATCAATTAGCCAGGAAAATAGTAACAAAAACAACCGAAAAGATGCCACAAGGCCAAAGAGCAAATGTTTTAGGATCTATTTCAGAAAATAGTGCTGTTTTATTTTTTAAGGACCCCAAAAATATAGAGTTATGGAATGATTACACAAATGCATCAAGAACCATAAAATCTTCAACCTATATATTATTCAAAACTGTCTTGTTAGCTATTGGTCTTACCGAGGGTGTGGACACCATCAAAAATATCGAGGCATCATCAGACATTCCTAGACTTTCTAATAACGGATTACCTAAAACTGATTTGACCGTATGCATTGAAATGAGTAATGGTCAGAAGTTGGTGCGAAACATTAGCATTAAAAATTCTACCGCCAAGGAAGTTACTATTCACGAAGGCAATATTGCTGACCTGATATCAGCATTAGACATAGATCATGAATCTTCCATAGCTAATGCACTATTGAAATTCGAGAAAGTAGGCAGTCGGAAGCGTCTTCTTGAAACACATCCAAACTCTATCAATATTTTAGATAGTAACTTATCTGAGTATAATGAACAGCTACTTAAGTTTTTCATTTTTGGAGACAACAATCCCTTAGTCAATGACCCAGTTCAGATAGCCGATATGATAATTTTCACGCACAAATTTGAAGTTTTTAAGAAAGATGAATATATATCTTATTATCTCGAAAAATACAGCCATAGTGGTCAATTTGGAACCCCATTTAAATGGACATACCCAAGTAAAAAACGTGGCAAAAAATTTCAAATTAAAGGATTCACAAATAATGATTAAAAAAGTCGTTCATTTAATTACGAATGAACGACTTGATATTTATTATATTGCTAAACTCAACTGTTTTTCTGCTGGAATAGGCTCGTATTCCTGGCCTTCTATCATCACCTTTTTCATTTCATCCGCTACCGCTTTAACCATTGGGATGGCTACTGAATTTCCTAACTGACGATACATTTGAGTTCTGGATATTGGAAATAAAAAATCATCAGGGAAGCCCATGAGACGCTTACATTCCAATTCGCTCAATAGTCTAAGTCCTGTTTCACCATCTTCTACAAAAGTTCCTGTCAACCGCTGTATTTTATGATAGCTAGAAACCAATGTATTAACCCGTATATCACTCTCAAAATGAATAATTTGTGGCTTACCATCGTCTTTCTTGAAGAGATAATTTTCTTGGAGATGTTTAGAAATTGTATATCCCTTAGGATTCCTCTCTAAAATATCTTTAACTGGAACTCGAATGTTTTCATTCCCATGAGGCAACTCAAATTCTTTTACGTTTAAGCTTGGATGGAATCCAACAATAATAACTCTCTCCCGACGTTGTGCTAATCCAAAGTTCTGAGCGTCTAGCACATCATAAAAAACGGAATAGCCTAGTTCTGTAAGTTGCTTAATTATAATATTAAAGGTGCGTCCCTTGTCATTATTCAAGAGACCTTTTACATTTTCAAGTAAAAACATCTTAGGTTGCTTTGCTTTTAATATGCGAAGCACATCAAAAAATAGCGTCCCCTGAGTCTCATGAGCAAATCCCTCACGTTTTCCGATGTTGCTAAATGGTTGACAAGGAAATCCGGCTAATAAGACATCGTGATCTGGGATATCATTCTCATCAATTTGAGTAATGTCACCATAAGGAGTCTCTCCATAATTTGCTTCATAGGTTTTAGCAGCAAATTGATCCCATTCAGAGCTAAATACACACTCATAATCATCATCTTCAAAGGCTTGTCTTGTGCCACCGATTCCAGCAAAAAGGTCGATAAATTTCATTTTGTCTGCCCTTTCCTTTTCATTTTTGATATTCTGATATTCAAAGGAATCTTCACAAATAATCGTATTTTCTTTAGTAGATGATTCTTCTAAATTTTCAATAGCATAGTAGATTAGTTCAATAACCTTTTGACTAAAGCTAGTGCATCCTTCAATAGTTATACCTTCTATCATGTCAATATCTGACTCACTAAAATAAATGCTCTTAGCTTTACGTTTTTCTGATTCAGGCAACTTACTACGTCCTGCACCTTCTCTGGCTCCCCCATGCATATTAAAACCCCTTTTTATCTTTTCTAAATTGTACCAACCTTTTTTTGAAAAATCAATGTTTTAATTCAAGTTAGACTCAGTACATTTGGCCATCCAATTGTTCAATTAGTAATCATTGTTCAATTCTCCTAACCAGTTTCCTCTCACAATTTTACTAAATACTGACAATCTATCCCTAAAACTCTATTTAAACACAGAAAAAATGCTTTAATCAGATTAATCATATGACATAAGGCTTATCGAATCAGGATTTTCTTACACTTTCTTTTCAATCAATACCACACACTCCACATGCGTTGTATGCGGAAATTGATCCACCGGTTGAACAGAGACCAATTCATAACCAAAGTCACGTAACCAAACCAAATCCTCTGCTAAACTTTTAGGGAAACAAGAAACATAAACAATTTTATCCGTACCAAATCTTCCAATGGCACGCATGACTTTTCCACCGGCCCCAGAACGAGGAGGGTCTAATAGTAATAAATCAGGTCGTCCCCACTCGGTTTCCAAGCGCTTCAAGCCATTTCTCGCATCACTGGTCATAAAGAAGGTATTGTCTAAGCCGTTATCAATCGCATTGCGAATAGCTGATTGAATCGACTGGTCAACAATCTCAATACCGGCTAAGTCTTTAGCCTTTTCAGCTAGAGGCAAACTAAAAGTTCCCACCCCGCAGAAAAGATCTAAGACGCGCATTTGATCATTGACCTGGGCGAATTCCAAGGCTAGTTGTACCAATTTCTCCGCTTGGACAGGATTGGCTTGGAAAAAGGTCTCCGGCCAGATCCGATAGCGAAAGCCATTTAATTCGTCATTAATATAATCGCGCCCATGAAGAATAAACGTTTCGTCGGCTTGAATCCGTTCCGTCGCTTCCTTGTGTAGAATCCATTGTAAACTAACTAATTGATCGAAGCGTTTGCTTAGCCGCTGACTCAAATCATCCACTGCCTCTTGCATTTGACTAGGTGCTTCAGTGGCATAAATCACTACCATCAACTCCCCGGTGACAAAGGATTGACGCAATAAGAGATTTCTCAAAAGACCTTTTTGAGTCTGTTTGTCATAATAGGATAATTGATAATCTTTTTGCCAGTCGGCGACTACTTCTTTTACCCGGACAAATAGTTTAGGAGCAAGCACCGAATCTTTCATATCGATGATTTTGGTGAAGTTACCTTGTTCATGCATACCGATAGCCCCTTCAGCTCCGAAGCTTAACTCCATTTTATTACGATAATGGGTGGGATCATCCATCCCAATAATGGGTCGAACACAAGCCGGATCGAATCCTTGGCTTGCTAAATGGTCCTTTACTTCTTGGGTTTTATAAGCTAACTGAGCTGGATAGGTCATGGAAATTAATGGCGTTCCCCCGGCATTGGCGTCTTTGAGCGGAATATCAAGATTACGATCAGGACTGGCTGCTAATAATGCATCAAACGGTACGACTGCTTGCTTTCTGCCCTTGGCATTAGGTACCGTCACCCGAACTCTATCCCCTGGAACGGCATTGGGTATAAATAATTTCAAGCCCTTTCCATTCGACCCACGGTCTGGCGCATGGACATAACGGGCATAGCCATTTCCTTTATGGTCTAACTCAGTAATTTCAACTTCCAATACTTCAGTCGGAAATATTTCTTTTTTCATTCACTCACTCTTTCTACTCATCATTTCCTTTAACAGCTTTCTGCTTTTTCTTCAACCATTGCGAATAAGAACCAGTGTATAACTTTCCTTCAATGCCTATTTCATCTAAGGCTAATAAATTGCTACAAGCGGTTACGCCCAATCCTCAAGACACCATGAGCTCTTTGTCTTTAAGGTCTTTGAAATGAGCTTATAAACTTTTCTGGGACCTCATATACCCCTTATCATCGTACACCAATTCGTAATAATATGACTTGGCATGCGGAATGTGACTCGCCTCATCATATAGTGGCTCCTCAAGTCCTAAATAGTAGTCATCGCCACTGGCTTGATCATTTCCCAGTGTTACATTTATAAAAAAGCTTTTGGATACTGGCTAAGTTCATCGATTTCAATAAAGCGCTTCATTAAATACCTCTTTTCTTACTACTTTAAGCTAAGTTTTTAAGATTGTTCCTATATTATATCATGAATGAATAGACATTCCTTGGCTACTTCTAAGTCTTGTAGTAGACAATTAAAATAAGACTCCTATCGATAGAAGTCTTATTTTCTATTTAAATGAAATGCTTTAATAATTAAATTTAAAAACCTAACCTTTCCTCTTCCTAAAATCCGTCTTCCTCATAGCCGTTGCTATTGGGATCCATCGCATTGATACTCGCTTGTATAAGAGATTCGCTGCATTTTTTGCAGTAATATTCTTCAAACTCAGGTTCTGAACCTTCCCAGTCAATTTTAGACTTGGAAAACTCTTTCCCGCAATAAGAGCACTGATATTTCTTAGCCATAGCTTTTGCTCCTTATAATCAAAAAATTTATTTTGATTATAAAATATGCCTACTTTCTTGTCTATCAAATTTATTTGTATGACATAAATTTTGATATTTAATTTCCCTAAATAAAAATTAAGAGTCCTTTGATCATTAACAAGGACTCTTAACATAACTTTGTTATAATTTTGATTATTTGCCTATTTCTGCATCATCTAAATTAGAATCATTTCGTTCTCCAATCTCTTCTTTTGCAAAAGGAGCAACTTGTGGCATAGCAGGTAATTCACCATTCATAATATAAGCAAGCTTTACTTGTTTAATCGTAAGATTAAGGTTGGCATAATCTGGATTAGGATTTGGAACGATTACCATGCCTGAAAATATTTGAATACTTGATGGGTTTACCCCATAGTAATTACCTACAAAATTTTTCAATTGTTCCATCGAAATTTCTTTGGTAGTTTCATCTAGTGAAGAAACTTCATTTTCTGAATCTACGCCATCCTTCTGACTAGCAAGTTCTGGCAATGCCTCTTTATTTTCCATCGCTGCTCTTGCTTCAGACTCTATAATTAATACATTCTCTTCTCCAGAAGCTGGCGTCACTATATATCCAAAACCTTTTCCGTACTTAACGGACTTAGCAGCCTTACCATAGTAGTTTTTAATATATTCAATGACCGCTTGATGGCTAACTCCTTTATTAGAAGGAGTTTCTTCAACCACCTCATCCTTTTCTCCTTCAACATTTTCTTTAGTTTCTGGCAAATCATTTGAATCTGTTTCATAGGCTTCTGTTACGTCAATCTCATCGATCACTAAATTAAGATCACCAACTTTGATACGACCATTAAAGATAAACATATCAGATGGCTTAACTTTATAGCGCTGAGCGACATAGACTTTCTTTTCAAAAAGTGGATCTTCTATTGTTTTTACATCTTTTAATGAGACTTGATCATATTTAATTGGTAATTCTATGTCATCTAATGGTATCTCTACTACTTTATAGAACTTCGTTAAAGCATAAATGGTAGCATCTTTACGCCAAACATCAATGTAATCCTTATTACGCGATACTTCACTCATTTTAAGCGTAATCAATTGAGTTTGATAGTCTTCTTCCGATGTGAAGTTAGACTGCTTTAATTCTGTTGGAATTTTATCCATATTCGCTGTATGTGAATGATTACCGTGCGGAATAATCACTTCGTTACCGTTGACTTCCAGTTCTTCAATGGCTACACCATTTTCCAAAGAAATATAGGCCAACTTGGCTGCAATTTCTTCTGCTGTATATTTACTTTCTTCTGCTGCATTAATGTTTCGCTGATTGATAAAGTCAGCAGCTGCTTTCAATTCACTGTCGTCTAAATCACCAAAAGGAATAAAGTGAGTGTGTCCTTCATGCTCAGCTGTAAGCCCCTTTTTAGAGTAGTTCAAAATACTTTCTGGTGTGAAAACATAGCCATCATCCGTTGTATATGTTTTACCGTCCTTACCCTTAGCTGACTTCTTATAATTTTGAGCTAAGAAATCAACTTTTCCATCTGCTTTTGGTTGATCTGGTTGGCTAGACTTTTCAGATTGACTTGCTTGGTCTAATTCAGCTGGTTTTTCATTATCTGCTTTATCAACTTGTGGGTCTTTTGGCCTCACAGCGACTGATGGACGTTTGCCTAATTTCATTTCTGCTAATTTAATTTCTAAATCTGATAGCCTTGAACGTGGAATAACATGGAAGTGGTCACCATGAGGTAAGACGAAGTCTCCCTCAATCTCATCTGTTACGAGTTCCGGGTCAAAGACCAAACCATCAGATTCAGTATGACGTTGGTTGATTGGCAAAGCATAGAGTTTGGCTAATAGGCGCTGATATTCTGAATTTGTTTGGTTTTTATTACCTTGATCATTTTCAGTTGGCTTATCAGCTATCTTATCAAGGTTTTGAGAAGGTTTTTTATTACTTGGCTGATCAACTTTGTTATCTTCTTTAGCTAAACCAAATTCAGCCAATAAATTACGTTTAATTCCGAATTTCTTTTGAATATAAGCTTGTGTTTGGGCTAATTCTCCTTTGTTTAAGTGAGCAAAAGGAACAAAATGGAAGTGACTACCATGAGCAGCAATTAAACCTGTATCCGTTACCTTAGTAATGGATCCCACTGAAAAGACATAGCCATCATCCGTTGTGTAAGGACCTTTATGATTAACAGCTTTGTCATGAATGATCTGATCAACCATTCCTTTATCAGCTGTTTTACTATTGCCTTGTGAAATTTTTCCACCTGATAGAACAGCGTTTGCAATCATTATTTCTTGAGGCGTTAAATCTGACTTTGGAATAAAGTGGAAGTGGTCACCATGGGGAACAATAAAGCCATTGCCTAAATCTTTTATAACGTCATAAGGGTTAAAGATATATCCATCATCCGTTACGTAAGCTCCACTAGAATTGCGGTTACCTGATCCACCCACTTCACCAGCTGCTATGGTGTTAGCTACATCTTTACGCACTCCACCTGCTTGTTTAAAGACCTTTTGACTGCTGGTTACTTGAGCTTCAATATCTTGGAAAGTTCGGATATTATCAGCTTGGGCCCGATCTTCAGGAGCTATGTAAACTTGGTACTGATCTTCTAGCTTTACAATGTATCCATTCTTAATTTCTGCGACCACATCTTCTTGGTCCAATTGATAATCTTCAGGTGTTAGGAGTCTTTCAGAGAAAACAGCCTCTGGATCAAGGTCACCATAGAAAACATGTAAATCAAAAGCGTGATTGGTTACAAACTCTTCTTCGGTTAAATAGACAACAACATGCTCTCCTTCAATCCCTTTTTGATCTGCTACTTCTTCAGGACTGCGTTCTAATTCATAAGTAATAATAGCCTCTTCGCCAAGATCATATTCTTCCATCAAATCATAAATAGCCTTTGCATCGACAGGATCCATACTGTATGACTGTAGTAACACTTCTTCTAAAGAACGAAGATTTTTAGCTTGATCTGGATTTTCTATATAAAGATAATATTGGTCATCTACTAAAATAATTTGCCCTTCATCCGTTTGACTAACAAGATCCTCTTCATTAAATTGATAATCTTCAGGGGCTAAGACTCCCTCTGAAAAAATAGCATCACTAGGAACTGCTCCATTGAAATAGTGATAATGATCACCGTGAGAAGTCACATAACCTTCCCTATTGATTTGGACAATAATTTGCTCGCCCGCAATGCCTTCTTCCATTGAAATTTCTTCCATAGTGCGGTTTTCAGTGCTTGAGACATTACTTGGCTTTTCTCCATCGCTACCCTCAATATAATTAATGAATGAATCTTTATCATCTTGAGCGTAGATTGATTTAATTGGTTCATGCCAACTTAAAAGTGTCAATAAAGCGGCGGATGACAAAAGTATTTTAGATGGTTTCATTTATTTCTCTCCTTCTTCTTGCAAAACTTTTAACAGTCTTTGTAAATTATTTTCTAAATTAGCTAGTAAACTTAAATCATTATGGGGATCCGCTTCTAAGGGATCCAAGACTTCTACCTTAGCTCCAGTCTCTTGGGCTATTAATTGTGAAGCTTTATCTGAAATATTCGGCTCGGTAAAAATGGTTTTGACTTGATATTTTTCCACAAACTTTTTCACTTCTTGCAATTGTTTCACACTGGGCTCTTGTCCAGACACACCTGCTATTCCCAACTGTGTTAAGCCAAAGCGTGTGGCTAAATAAGAAAAGGCTGTATGCTGAGTGACAAAAGTCTTTTGCTTGAGCTTTTTAAAAAGTGAGGTGTATTTATCCGTTATAACCTGAGCTTGCGTTCCAATACTTTCTGCTCTTTGCAAATAGTAATCTTTATTATCTCTATCCACTTCCCCTAAGGCTTGAGCAATCAACTTTGCTTCTTCGCCTATTTCAATGGGATCTAACCAGGTATGTGGATCATAAAGGGTTGATTCATCTTTACCCTCCATCAATTCTAGTTTTTCTAGACCCGGCACTTTCTTCATAGCTAATCCATTCGAAGCTTCAATAATAATCACATTAGATTTCTCTTGCTTTTCGACATTGTGCTTAATTTTTTGAGCCCAAGATTCTAAGATATCTGAGTGATAAACAAAGATATCAGCATCATAAATGGCCACCACATCATTAGCCGAAGGCTCAAAACCATGAATACCATTCGCTGAATTAATCATCAAAACAGGGTGTTTATCGCCAACAATTTCCTTGGTTAAGGCATACATTGGATAAAAAGAAGTGACTATTTTTCTTTCTTCTTCTGCTTTAACAGATTGAATTGAAGAAATATTCACTAAAGAGCCAATAATAAGACAAAGAACTAACCACCATTTTTTTGTTTTTGCTTGATACTTCATACGATCTCCTTTTTTAAATTTATCTGCCTAAAGATAAATAGTAATTATTATCATTTTCAAAATGAATATTACCGTCTTTCCTTTTTCCTGTCAACAAAAATTTTTGTGTTTTTTTATTTTTCTAAATTTTTGCATAAAAAAAGCCTAATCTTAAAGGATTAAGCTGTCTTAAAATTTTTGTTTAAAGTGAATAGGCATACATAAATTCATCCCGATATCTAAAGCCCTCTTTGGTTGGTAATTTAATACGTGTCTCATTGATAAGCTCGAAATGGAGGTAATCATAAAAACGGTAATTGCAATCCGTATCGGTGATTAAATAAACATTTTCCAAGTCCTGTTCTTTAAAATAATCAAAGACTTCGGTAATTAATTGTCTATAGGCTTGACGTTCACTTTAGAAGACGCGAGTCACTCGTTCGACTTCATCCGGTTGCGCTTGGTTGGATAAGGTGATCAATTTGTCAATAAAGTCTAACTGGAACATTCTAAAAGTCGAATCTGCTTCTTTCATTAAACAAAGAGTCATACCAACAATTTCTCCACCAAGAACGGCAACGCATCCTAATGAGCTGTTCTATAGTGCTTTGTTAAGGGAAATAGCAGATGCTGCCTTTTCAAATTTCTTTGCTTTATAAACCCCTTCGAACCATGCCTCATGGACTAAATCCACTAATTAAGTCATAGCGTCTTCTCTAATTTGTTTAATTTCTAAAGTCATAACCCCTTCCATACTTTTGTTGTGATACTAGTATTCTTATTAACTTAAATTCTTAACTTAAACACTCTAGCGGTCCTGTCAAAGAATGCTGATATTAATCGTTTTCAATCTGTTTTCATTAAAGATATCTACTCAACTATTGTTATTTTTAAAACTCTTAAAAAGCTACTAGAAGTCTAGAGATTTTTAGTAGCTTATTATAAATGTTTATTGATTGATTAGCTTTAAGCGTGCTTGGCGGTATTCTTCCATTAATTTTTGAATAATCGCATCAACATTCTGGCTCTCAGTAATTAAGCCAATTGATTGACCACACATAAGGGATCCTTCCTCGACATCATCTTCATAAACTGCACGCCGCATAGCACCTTCTGCTAATTTCATTAGGTCTTCATCTGAAGCCCCTTCATATTCTAAACGAATATATTTTTCAGTCATTTTATTCGGTAACACACGAACAGGATGTCCTAGACGACGTCCAGTAACCACCGTGGTTGTTTCGTCGGCTTGTAGAACTAAGTTCCTGAACCCTTCTTTGATAGGGCTTTCTTTGGAACTTAGAAAGAGAGAACCCATCTGAACTCCACTAGCCCCTAAGGCTTCCACAGCTAACATACCCGCACCATCAAAAATACCACCGGCTGCCACAATAGGTACATCAACTGAACGAATCACTTGGCGAACTAGAGGCAGGGTTGAAACTTGTCCGATATGACCTCCTGCTTCTTGTCCTTCTGCTATAATTGCATCAACACCTAGCGCTTCCATTTTTTTAGCGATTTTAACATTAGGTATAACTGGCAGTACTTTCACATTAGCTTGATGCAAAGCTGATATAAAATTCTTAGGAGTTCCTGCACCAGTGGTAACCACCGGTACTCCTTCTTCAATAATTACTTCAACCAATTCCTCGATATTCTTCATTTGCAACATTAAGTTAACCGCAAAGGGCTTACGAGTCATTTTTTTAACTTCTTGAATCTGTCTTCTTAACTCATCAGCTGACATACCACCAGATGCTATCACACCTAAGCCTCCTGCTTCAGAGACCGCTCCTACTAATTGATAGCGCGACACATTGGCCATTGCTCCTTGAATAATGGGGTATTCAATCCCCAATAATTGGCAAATTCTATCCATATTTCCACCTCCATAATTATGGCTCTCCCCTTGTGACTAGTTAGATAAAAGTAACTAGAGCCGACAAAATGAGGGGGTCAAATTGTTAGCTCTAGTTTAACAGAAGTAAACTTTTTAGTTATAGCAATTCCTAATAGTCATAAAAGCCTTTGCCAGATTTTTGACCATAATATCCCGCTTCAACCATTCGTTTAAGCAATGGTGCCGGACGGTATTTAGGATCATTGAATCCGTTATAAAGAACGGTCATCACTGATAATAAAGTATCCAAACCAATTAAATCACATAATTGAAGTGGGCCCATAGGATGACCTGCTCCTAATTTCATCCCTGTATCAATGGACTCTTTGCTGGCAATTCCTTCACCCAATACAAAGATGGCCTCATTAAGCATTGGAACTAAGATTCGGTTAACTGCAAATCCTGGTGAGTCATCTGCGATAATCATGGTCTTATTAAAGGCATCGATCACTTCTTGAACGGTTTGAACCGTCTCTTCGCTGCTTTGTAAAGCTGTCACAATTTCAACCAATTTCATAACTGGTACTGGATTAAAGAAGTGCATACCAACTACTTTATCCGGCTTATTAGTTACTGAAGCAATATCTGTTAGTGACAGAGAAGAAGTATTAGTGGCTAAAATAGCTTCCTCAGGTGTGACTTTATCTAACTCTTTAAAAATCTCCAATTTAATTTGACGATTTTCAGTGGCTGCTTCAATCACTAGTTGAACATCTTTAGCATCATCATAAGAAAGAGACTTATGGATTCTTCCTTTAATACTTTCGACTTCTTCAGCCGTCATTCTTTCTTTTTCAACATTTCTTTGCAAGTTTTTATGAATCTTTTCTAATCCGCGATCAATAAATTCTTCTTTAATATCATTTAAGTAAACTTCATAACCAGCCTGGGCAAGGACTTGGGCAATACCATTGCCCATAATACCTGATCCAATGACCATTGTTTTTTGAATTTTCATTTAATCTTCTCCTAATCTCTTTAGACTTAGTCCTTGTAATAGCCGTTTTCTAATAAGATAGATATTCCCATTCCGCCGCCGATACAAGCTGATGCAATCGCATAGCGTGTTTCTGGACGGTTCTTGAACTCATAACAAATACTTGTAATCATTCGCGCCCCTGTACATCCTAATGGGTGTCCTAATGCAACAGCCCCTCCGTTTGGATTTAAGCGTTCATATAGCTCTGTTTCAGGGCCATTACCCAATTCTTTCAAGCAGGCTAGAGTTTGGGCTGCAAAAGCTTCGTTAATCTCAAGAATATCGATATCTTCTAAAGTAAAATCATTACGCTCCAAAATTTCTTTAATCGAATTAACTGGTCCTAAGCCCATTAAATCTGGCTCACAGCCAGTAACAGAATAATCCATTACTTTAGCCATGATTTCTAAGTTATTAGCCGCGGCATTTTCTTTAGTCGTAAAAATTTCGAAAGCTGCCCCATCATTTAGTCCAGAAGAGTTTCCGGCTGTGACGCTTCCACCCTTAACAAAAGCTGGTCTTAGCTTAGCTAATTTTTCCATACTAGTATCCGGACGTGGGTGACTATCTTTATCAATCACAGTCACATTTCCCTTACGATCAGTTATTTCAACTGGCACAATTTCTTGAGCGAGGCGTCCTGATTCCATAGCTTTTTTGGCCTTGGCTTGACTGTTTAAAGCAAATTCATCTTGCTCTTCACGCGAAATCTTATACATCTTTGCTAAAGTTTCTGCTGTTTGTCCCATATGAATCAAGTCTGGGTACCCATCACCGACTGACCCTGTATGAATCATAGTATTCGCATCAATTAATCGCTGATCACCAGTTTTAAATCCTTGGAAACGCACTTCTTCTGGTAAGAAATAAGGTGCTCTAGATAGGGACTCTGCTCCCCCTGCCGCCACATATTTCTTTTCAGAAGCTTGTAAAAGCTGTACAGCTGAAACAGCTGATTGGATACCAGAACCACACAAACGGTTGACTGTATAACCAGTAGATTCAATCGGTAAACCTGCATTAATGCCGACTACACGACCAATATTACTTGAAGTAGGTGAACCAACCACATGGCCACAGATAACTTCTTCAATTTCTTCTAGGCTGACACCTGCTCTTTTAGCTGCTTCTTTTAAAGCAGTTGTTCCCAAGTCTTGAACACGAACCGTTTTTAAATCGCCCAAGAAGGCTCCTACAGGTGTTCTGGCTGCCCCAACAATAACTACTTCATCTAAATTTTTCTTCATAATTCGCTCCTTATCTCTTGCTTCAGCTTGGTATTTCTAAACAAAGGCCCCTTTACCTGTTAAGTGACGACCGATAATTAATGAGTTGACTTCGTGGGTTCCTTCATAAGAATATGCTGCTTCAGCATCCACGAAGAAGCGTGCCACATCGTGTTCAACAATAATACCGTTACCACCTAATAGCTCACGTCCTAGGGCTACTGTTTCACGCAGACGGTAAGCGTTATTCATTTTAGCAAGTGAAGATTGAACTTCTGCATACTTACCTTTTTCTTGTAGAACAGCTAAACGGTGAGATAGTCCTAATGAAGTCACACAGTTTGCTTGCATTCTGGCTAGTTTTTCTTGAACTAGTTGGAATTCAGAAATTTTCTTACCGAATTGCTCACGCTCTTTAACGTATTTCAAGGTATTAGCTAAAGCTCCAGCATGTAAACCTGTTGCTAAGTGAGCCACATCTGCACGAGTAGTGTATAAGATCTTAGCGACATCTTTAAAGCCATTAATATTTTCTAAACGCGCTTCAGCGTCCACTTCAACATTATTTAATTTAATATGTCCATTTTGGACCATTCTTAAGGCAATCTTTCCATCAATCTTATCGACTGTTAAGCCTTTAGTTCCGCCTGCTACCATGAAACATTTAATCTTGCCATCTTCAACGTCGCGTGCAAAAATTGGTAAAACATCGGCAGTTGCTGCCCCGCCAATCCATTTCTTCTCACCGTTTAAGACCCATTTATTACCTTGTTTCTCAGCAGTTGTTGATAGACCACCGGCAATATCTGATCCGTGAAGAGGTTCAGTTAAACCGAAACATGAATGCCATTCATAAGAGGCCAATTTAGGTGCATAGTAATTAACTTGTTCTTCAGATCCTCCGATTAAAACAGTTGAGTAAGCAAGTCCTCCGTGGACGATAGTGAATGCACCAATTGAAGAATCCATACGGTTTAATTCATAAAGACGGAAAAGATTAAAAATTTCTGAAGTTTTACGTTTATTTTCCCGTCCCTCGAAAAGAGTTGGATGAGTCATCAAACCTAAATCAGTAATTTTCTTAAAAGCTTCCATCGGGAAAAGCTCTTTCTTCCAGTGCTCATCAATAACTGGATAAAGTTCTTTTTCAAGTACTTCACGCAGCTTCATTAGAAAGTTTACTTCATTTTCTGAAAGATCATGCGAGTAACCATAGATATCTTCTGGATATAAATACTGTAATTTTTCAATCTTTGTAGTCATTTTAAAATCAATCCTTTTCTTTTATTTTAATTTTTTATTTTCTAAATAACCAAGCTTGATGGCTTCTTCTCTTAAACCATCACGGAACTTCGGATGCGCCACTTCAATTAAAGCTTGTACTCTTTCTTGAATACTCTTACCTTTAAGGTGGGCTACCCCATATTCTGTAACAACAATTTCAATATCATTTTTTGAGGTTGAAACAGGTGAACCACTATGTAAATGTGGAACAATTCGAGAAATGGTATCATCTTTAGCTGTTGAATATAGACAAACAATTCCCACACCATTGGCAGCAATTCTTGCCCCCACAGCAAAGTCTGATTGACCACCGGTACCAGAATAGTAGAAATCTTCTAATTGTTCAGAGTTACATTGACCCAAGAAGTCAATTTCTAAAGTTGTATTGACTGAGACCAGGTTTTCAATTTTTGCAAGTTCAACAATATTGTTTATGAAGTTAACCGGAAGAATTTCGACATCCTCATTATTATCAATAAAATCATACAAGCGACGATTTCCTAAAGCTAGAGTTGTTGAGAAACGGTGTTTACCGACCGGTTTCTCTTCATTAGTAATAACTTTATTGTTATAAAGATCTACTATTGATGATGGCAACATTTCGGTATGAATCCCTAAGTTTTTCTTATGGCTTAAAGCATTCATAACAGCATTTGGAATTGTTCCAAAGCCGATTTGAATAGTTGAACCGTCCTCAATAATGTCCCCAACATACTCACCAATTTTGCGGTCCTTATCTGATAATTCGATATCCGGTAATTCTACAACATCTTCAGAAGATTCTACAAAAGCAGTTACTTCTGAGATATGAATTCTCATCCCCTCTCCATGTGTATGCGGCATATTTTCATTTACTTCAAGAAACACTTTTTTTGCAAACTCAACCGTGCACGGTGTATAAGCAGCTGTTAAGCCAAATGAAAAGTATCCATCTTCATCCATTGGTGAAGCTTGACTAATCATTACAGGTTCTGGTTCTCTTTGTTTAATAATGGCGGGTATTTCTGAGAAATGAGAAGGAATTAAATCGACATCTGTATTTCTCATAGCCTTACGATCCAAGCCTGATAAGAAAAAAGTAAACTGTTTTAATTGATCTTTAGCTAGATTAACTACCGGTGACATTGATAACATCCGATACAATCGATTCCCTTTAAGTTGCTTAGCATTGTTTAAAGCTTGGGTAATCAATAATGGCTCACTTCCAGCCGCTGCTAGAACGATCCCTTCACCCGGTTCAATCATTGCGACTAACTCTTCAACTGAACGACGTTTTTCATCATAGATCGCTTGATATTGACTCATACTATTCCTCCTAACTTATTTGGCTTTAAAATTAGCTTTTCGCTTTTCAACAAAGGCATTCATACCCTCGATACGATCTTGACTATTAAATAATCCAATCACAATTTCATTTTCTAATAAGAGTCCTTCTTGTAAGCTTGATTGGGAACCTCGATTAATAGCCAGTTTGGCTTTTTTTAAAGCAAGTGGGGCTTGCTGCATTAGTTTGTCAGCTAATTTATCAGCTTCTTCTAATAAGTCTGCTGAAGGAACTAAATAGTCAATCAAACCTAATCGATAAGCTTCTTTACCATCTATCAATTCTCCAGTGAAAACTAATCGTTTTGTTGCACCTAAGCCGATTAAACGGACAGCTCTTTGAGTGCCTCCATAGCCTGGCATAATTCCTAAGCCGACTTCAGGAAAACCGATTGTATTTTCAGAACTTCCTATTCTTAAGTCACAAGTTAAAGCGAGTTCCAAACCACCACCTAAGGCATAACCATTAATAGCCCCAATCATTATTTGCTTAAGGCCTGCTAAGCGATTCATTGTATAATTTCCATATTCAATGAATTTCTTAGCCACTTGGTCATCCATCTTCATCATTTCTTTAATATCTCCACCGGCCATAAAGGCTTTACCTTCACCCGTCAAGATAATTACTCGAATACTCTCGTCCTGCTCCATTGCATCCATAAAGGTATTTAGGTCATCCAACATTGCTGAATTAATAGCATTCAGGCTCTTGGGTTGATTGAGGACAAGCTTGGCTATGCCTTTATCAACCGTATAACTTAAAGTCTTTAACTGAGTCATTATTCTCTCCTTCAATCAAAATCACAAAGTAAAACTTGTTAGATAAAAATAATTCACAAACTCAAAATTGACTTTGATCGATCAAATTTAAATACTTACTCCATAAATTATGCAACACAAAATTTGATAAGCGCTTACAAATTGAGTATAGGCAATCATTTAGAGGCTTGCAACTTAGAAAAAGAAATCGATTCCATTACATTTACTAATCAGGTAGGATTTTAATTGTGATTTCTCCCACTATTTTTCACAAACTCAGCAGTTTTTTTATAAAAATTTTTCACAAAGAGGTCATAAGTGCGATAGCTTTTGATTTAATATGAATTCGTATTAAATTTTATCTATTAAATACTTTGTGTAATCGCCAACTATTTAAATAAAGTTTTGCCTAATTTTTTTCAAAGCAGTTTTGTTAAATTTAAAAAATTATTTAAAAAAAGAGTGGACAGCACAAAAAAAGCATATTTCTAAAATTTAGAAATATGCTTGAAAGATATTTGACTCTTACCCACTAATTACTTGCTGGTCTATATAGTTTTTAATCCAGTCATAAAGTAAGTTATGGCTGGTCGGGTAAGCTTCATATTTTTTTCTTGATAAATAGATATTAAAAGGTAAATCTTTTTTGAATTCGCGATAAATTATTTGATCCGAATTCATTAAATGATAAGTAGATAGAGGAAGAATCGTAATTATTTCATTCCCTTTTACAAGATCAATAAGGTATTCCCAAGAAGAAGAGTGAACGAAAATTTCAGGTTTCATCTGTCTTTGAGCAAATTGATCCATTACCAAACGATTAGTAGAAAATGATTCATTAAAAATGGCAATAGGCATTTGGTTCACTTCATCCCAGGTCACTTTTTTCTTCTTGGCTAAAGGATTGTTAGGATCCATAAAGACAACAAATTTATCGTGAATCAGAACCTGGTCTTGAAATTCCCCTGTCCGTCGAATGGGATCCATCAGAATAGCCAGATCCACATCGCCTTCATCTAACCTTTCATATAAGAACTGACAACCGCCCTCAATAATTTCTAGGTTTACATCCGGATAAGTTTTTCGTAAATCTAAGACGACATTAGTTAGTCTAGTTCTCAATACAATAGAAGGTAGACCGATGCGTACCACATTATTAAGCTTGCGCGACTCATTGTGAATGGTCGTCATCATTCGATCATGAAGACCAATCATTTCTAAAGCATACTTATAATACTTATGACCAATCGGCGTCAGTCCTACCAAGCGACCTCTTTCGCGATAAAAAAGGTCTAAATTATGAGCTTCTTCAAATGAAGAAATTATTTGACTAAGTGCAGATTGGCTAACAAAAAGGTGCTTAGCTGCTCTAGTCATATTGCAATCTGACTGAACAATTTCAACGAAATACTTTAGTTGTCTAATATCCATTCTTTTACCTTTCTCCAGATTCTAATTATTTCTCTTCAATTATATCAGATATTCAATATTCTAAAAGGAAAACGCTTTATTTTCTGCACAAAAACCTCCTGTTTATTGCAGATGGTTTTTATCCCATTTTGCATTATTTTTTTGGAATTAAGCCAAATACTATTCTTTTTAAAGAGTGAGTCAATTTATAATAAAGCGGGAACGGACGATAGAAGAAAACGCCCGTTTTTTCAAGAATAAAACCATTGAAATTTTGCTTAAAACGCATAACGCCATCACTTCCATCAAATTCCCCCTCAATTCCATAAAAATTATAATAAGGAATCCCTTTTTTAATTGTTCGCATCATGGCTTCATATTGTAATAGAAATGGAGCTGAAAACTTTTGATAAGATTCTAGCGATCCCCCCAGAAAATAAGTTGCTTCTTGCTCTAAATAAACCATTAACATATTTGCTAAAGGAATAATTTCTTTTTTCTCTTCATCTTGAATGGCTTGAACCATTTCTAAATCTTTCTCTAATGACTTGATTCGGTCTTGATCTTGAACTTTTTGGGGTTTAATTCATTGATTTGTCTTTTTAGTTTTTCAATGGCTTTAGGAAGATTGATCTCAGCTACTAAAAACTCAACTTGATCCTTAAAGTTTTTATACATTGCTTGATAATAATCTAGTGATTTATCTTCAAAGTCCTGTCTTTGAGCGGTTTCCCTAGTTATTCTGCAGAAATCTTCCATTTCTTCATAGTCCATTGTTCGTATCGAAAGACCAAACTGCTTAGCCTTTTTAATCTTTCTTTGACTATTTTTATTAAAAGATTTTAAAAGCAATTTTTCATCTTCTGATGTAAAAGCACTTAAATCTTTTAAATATTGGAAAGTCGGCATTCCTTGCATATTGTAGACATTTGACTTTTCTCTAGTATAACCTAATTCATCAAAATAGCTTGGTATTGCTTCTAAATCCTTAATGGTTGTTGCTTCACTATTATAGAGATGATCCTTGAGATTAGGTTGAACAATCACCTCCGTGATTTTCATGCGTTTGGCATATAACTTTAGATGCTGGTAGAAAAGTGATTCATACTGTTCTTCTGCTGCAAAAGTCCCTGCCATTAATTCCATTCTTTTACCGGCGAAGACCTTTTGGCTATAAGCCAATCCCACAGCTTTTATAACTCCTGCATTTTCTAAAGCTAAACGGTTTTCCTGAAAACCGCGAGCAACTAAAACTTTAGCCATTTGAGCTGTTTGTAAAAAAGGAAAGCCACTTTTATTAGCTAAAAAATGTGCAAGTTCATCATAAGAAATTTCAATAATCTTCATGGCTACCTCCAAGGCATTTAAGAATGTCAGTGTTTATACTCGCCTATTTTTAAGTTTTTAACCTGCCGCAGTTTCTTCAAAATAAAAAAAACAAGCATCAGCATATGTGATTGTTCACATATGCTGATGCTTGTATTTAAAAAAATTGCATAAATTAGAAAACAATGACAGGCGTACCAACTTCTAAAGCGTTATAAACTTGTTGCATAACTGCTGGTGGAGTATTGATACATCCCATTGATCCATTAGAACGATAGATATCTCCACCATAGGCCGGTCTACTAGCAGTATCATGAATACCTTGACCAACAGTATCAAACGGCATCCAATAATCCACATGTACTTTATAGTCTTTTTCGTTTACCCAGTCATATCCTTCTAAATACCGATCTCTTTCCTTGCTCCAAATTGCATAAGCGCCTGGAACTGTTTCAGCCCCATCTTTTCCTGAAACAATCGGTGTTTGTGTGAAAAGTTGACCATTAATATAGATAAACATTGTTTGGTTAGCTAAGTCTACTTCAACATAAGTTGAACCAATATCATCGCCACCACTTCCATAACCGCTTCCTACTACTACTGGATCGCGACGTACGTCCTCGCCTTTTTGCAAATCTTCTACAATTTGACTCGCTTCAGCTTGTCGATCAATTGACCATCCTAAAGTACCAGGTTGTACTGTAACTTGACCTCGTAAAGTAGAATTAAAGGAACGAGGATTTAAGTAAGATGAATACTTATCATTGTATGTTTTTAAGAATTCCATAATCATATTTTCATCGAAAACGATTTGATTGTTCTCATCAAAATGCAGCCACTTTTCAATTTCTTTCTTAGGAATGACTTCTTCGTTGCCATCAATCTCTAAAGTTATCTCTGTATCTACAACATCTTGAATTTGTTCCAAAAACTCTTCAATTTTGCTATCTTGACTGGTCATTGTAGGCTTTTTGTAATATTGATTTAATTCTACGTTAGAATTACCCGCTTGAATCTGAGCCATCATACCATTTTTTAAAGCTTCCTCATCAATCTGAGTTCCCTGTTTTTCTTCAACAACATGGTAGCCTTCTGCTTCTGAATAGTCGATAAAGGCATCTTGTGAAGCGGAACGCTTATTATTATCTAAGCCTTGGGCCTCTAATTTATCCTGTAATACTTGGTAATCGATCTCTATGTCAGTTAAAGAGGTGTCTTCAAAACTTTGACCTTTAAAGTAATAATTTAACCAAGCATTTGGATTTTGATTATTATAAAGCTCTTCCAATTTAGCAGATTGGTCAATTTGAGGCTGTAAATCCTTCATTTTAATACTTGCTACTGACCGATCATTTTCAAAAAATTCAATTTGTTGATCTAGTACATATTTTTCTATTTTTTCCTCTGCTTGAGGGAGTGTCAAGTTACTTACATCAATTTGTCCCACTTTAGTATTTGCTTGAAAACGATTAGAATAATAGCCGATTCCACCTGCATATACTAAACCAAAGATTAGGCTTACTATCATTATTGTTACCAGTGAGCGTTTTAAAAATTTCACAAAATTACCTCCCTTTCGAGATTCTAGTATATCATGTATTTATGAATATTCTAGTAATAATCTATTACAATTTGTCAGTTATCGTTCTTTACGACTATTATTTTCAATTCTTTTGCCAATTAAAGTAAATTTGGCGCAACTTAAATAATTGACGATATAAGATTGAAATAAAATGCGATAATTCATAATCAAACTCACCAATTCGAGCACTTTTAACGGCACCCCAACGTTTCTTAAAATTATACAGTCCGGGTGCATCATCTTCATGCTTATCTTCTAAGCCAGAAATTGCTCCCAAGTCAAATGAATGGCATCCCCGCTTTTTCGCTTGACGCATCATTTCCCAAACCATAAAGTCATTCGGTAGTAATTCACGTAGTTGATTAGATGAGGCACCATATAAATAATAGCCTTTCCCACCTGATTGAACGAAAATGGCTCCTGATAAGTAATAGCCGGCTGGATTTTCTTGAGCAATTTGCTCAAGAGTTTTTTTCTGATGAGCAGATTTTTCAATCGCTTCTTCTAAATGTTTGATTTGTTGTTCAAATTCTGGAGTTGGTTTTTTCTTTTTGAGACTTTTCAATTCTTTTTGACGATTCTTATCATTAGCATCTAATCCTTCTATGGCTGCTTTTGGATCTAACCTCACTAAGTAAAATTGTGCTTCTCCTTTTGGATTCATTTCATTATAAATTTGCTCGAAATAACTTATATCTCGAATCCAGAACTTCCCTCTTGCACCTGTTTCTTTCATAAGATTGTAAAAAATAGCCATTTTACTTATAGGCGCCTCTTCTAGAATAAAGCCATATTTATTAGCTCTTCGAATATTAGTACGAGTCAATCCTTGAAATGAATCCAGTATTTCTTTTTCACTTTTATTCAAATCTGTAATCATATGGAAACGGGGCTGAATCGCCTCTTTAAAACCAAAGGTAAACCCTTGATGATTAAATCCATAGCTTTCAATCTGTTCTAATAAATGAGGGGTGGACTCTTCTAGAACTGGATCAATTTTGATTAAAAAAGCATTATGTTGTTTTGCATCTTCTTTAACCACTTCTAGAAGGGCTTTAACTGATTCGTTATCGAACCAATCGACCACGAATCCCCTAGACACATAACAAATAGAACGTTTGATAATAGGAATTTCTTTATATAATAAGGATGCAACTCCTGTCACTCGGTCTTCATGGCCCACACTAACTCTCGACCACTTCCAACCTAAAGATTGTTTTATTTTGGCCCAAGAAGACAATTGACACATATCGCCATTGGGGTGGTCTTTTACAAATTGATCATGTTCAGTATCACTAATTATAATATTTCGAATCATTGTGGAACTCCTTCTCCATCTTTCTTTGATATTATAGCATAGGTGAAAAATCTTCCAATTGATCCGCTCTTACATTCTAATTAAATGAAATTAAGTGAATCTTAGAAATAAAAATATAAGTTGGGCTATTATATATTACTAGCCATAAAATAATAAGGAAGAATTTAATTCAATATTTCTACTTCAGGTGTTCGAATAGTATTTTAAATATAATCTTAATTTCATATGTAACTCACTTAAAATTTGAACCCCTAGAAGTAGCTTGCTAATATCCATTTTAACTTTCGTTAAAATAAAGCCGTTACCGATTTCTAAGCTGAATCAATCGCGCTCTTAAAGAAAAGGCAAAGCGATATAATTTAGTAAGTATTGGCGAAAGTACGTAATCAAACTCACCGATTCGAGCTCTTTTATTAGCTCCCCATCGCTTTTTAAATTCAAACAAACCAGGTGCGTCATCCTCTGGATGCCCCTCCATACCCGACACCCCTCCAAAATCATACGATAAACACCCCTGTTCTTGAGCATAACGCATCATTTCCCATTGCATAAAGTAATTAGGTAATAAATCACGGAATTGGTTAGAAGATGCACCATATAAATAATAGGCCTTGCGTCCACATTGAACGTAGATTGCTCCTGATAAATAGATGGTTTCTTCACTTTCGTTTTCTGCCTGCTTTAAGGATTCTATTAAATCGTAAGTATTTGCAATCGACTGTTCGATTTGTTCTAACTGTTGCAGAATTCCTTCACTGATTTCTTTCTTCGACAAATTCTTCTGTTCTTTTTGGCGGTTTTTAACATCTTGTTCGAGCCCTTTGATTGCTTGGTCTGGATTCAATTTTACTAAAAAGAGCTTGGCTTCATGAGGAGGATTCATTTCTTGATAAATGCGTTTAAAATATGAAAGATCACGAATTAAAAAGCCATCTCGATCACCAGTAACTTTCATGATGTCATAGAAAATAGACATCTTACTCTCAGGAGCATCTTCTAAATCAAAGCCATACTTATTGGCTTTTCTGACATTAGTTCGCGTTCGACCTTGAAAAGATTTTAAGAGTTCTTTTTCATTCTTATTAATATCAGTTACCATATGAAAGCGCGGTTGAGCCGCCTCTTTAAAGCCAAAAGTGAACCCTTGATGCTTAAAGCCAAAGGATTCAATTTGTTCTAATAGACCAGCTGTTGATTCTTCTATATCAGGATCTATTTTTATTAGAAAAGCGCGGTGTTTTTTAGCATCTTCTTTTACCGCTTCTAACAATGCTTTGACCGATTCATCATCGAACCAATCGACCACGAATCCCCTTGAAACATAACAGATAGACCGTTTGATCAATGGGATTTCTTTATATAATAAGGAAGCGGCGCCTGTCACTTGGGCATCAGTTCCCACACTAACTCTTGACCACTTCCAACCAAAAGCTTGTTTTACTTTTCCCCAAGAGGATAGTTGGCACATATCGCCATTAGAATGTTCTTTTACAAATTGATCATGTTCTTTGTCACTAATTTTAATATTTTGAATCATTGTGGCACTCCTTCTCCGTCCATTCTCAAACATTATAGCATAAGTAGCTATTCTACTGATATTAATTCAAACATATTCAAACTCCGTTGGTAGAAACAAAGGGGGCAATTTTCTGGTAATATAGACAGCAAAGTTATAGGATTGTAGTTGAATACTTTTTTTACAAAGTTAAATAAAGGATGATTTAAAATGAACAAAAAATATTATTTAACAGCCTTAAAAATGGCTTGGCCTTCGGTCTTGGAGTCTTTTTTTATTGCCTTAGCGGGGATGATAGATACCATGATGGTAGGAAGTTTAGGAAGCTATGCCATTGCAGCCGTTGGTTTAACCACTCAACCAAAATTTATTGCCTTAGCAATTTTTATTTCGATTAATATAGCCGTTTCGTCTTTAGTTGCTAGACGTCGAGGTCAAAAAGATAAAATGGGTGCTAATAGCGTTTTTCTTACCGCCATGATTCTAACTCTTATATTATGTTTACTTTTTAGTTTGATCACTGTTTTCTTTGCCAGTGATATTATCCACTTAGCAGGTAGTCAACCAGATACTCACCCTTCTGCAGTTCTTTATTATCAAATTATTATGGGTGGCATGGTCTTTAACTTAATTGCTATGACGATCAATGCCGCTCAAAGAGGAAGTGGTAATACCAAAATAGCTTTTGTCACTAACCTGACTTCTTCTGTCTTGAACGTCTTCTTTAACTACCTATTAATTGGTGGTAAGTTTGGCTTCCCGGGTTTAGGTATTAAAGGAGCGGCTATTGCGACTGTACTCGGTTCAGTCGTAGCAATGTTTATGAGTGTACGCTCATTATTTAAAACTCATAGTTTGATTCAAGTTAGGTATCTCTTGAAAAACAAAGTTCATTTTGATTTCAATGTTGCTAAAACGATTGGGAAGCTCTCATCATCTATGTATATCGAAAACTTAGCGATGCGGATTGGTTTCTTAGCCACTGCATTAACTGCTGCTAGCTTAGGAACAAACACTTTCGCAATCCATAATGCTGGTATGAATATTTTGGGTTTAGGATTTTCTTTTGCGGATGGAATGCAGGTAGCGGCTGTTGCTCTTGCAGGTAAGGCCTTAGGTGAAGAAAAACCTAAAGTAGCGATTGAATTTGGTCAAATTTGCCAACGAATAGGACTTGTTATTTCTATAATACTCTCAGCCTTTTTATTCTTCTTCGGACGCGATTTAATGGGTATTTACTTCAGGGACCCTCAGTTGATTGACCAATCTATTATTGTTATTCAATTCACTATGGTCATTGTTCTATTACAGATCTCACAAATCATTTATGCAGGTTGTCTTAGATCAGGTGGTGATGTTAAATATACCTTATTCGTAGGAATTATTTCAGCATCCATTATTCGTACCGCAGTTACTCTTATTTTGGTCAATATTTTTAAGCTCGGACTCGCTGGCATTTGGATCGGTGTACTATCTGATCAATTTTCACGCTTTCTTCTTATGCGCCACCGATTTAAGGCAGGAAAATGGACTCAAATTCGTATTTAATATAAAAACCATCTTGTTGTTTTTAGAACTGACCCCAAATAGTGAGACCAACATAAAAACACCTACGGATAAAATCCATAGGTGCATAAAATTTACTTTTTTACCTATCTACTTAACAAGGAGCCGTTCAGAATTCGTGTGAAAGGTGTTTTTATTCTGTCCCATTTATGGGGTGCAGTGTCTTTTAGCAACAAGATGGTTTTCACTGGATTAAATATTCAATAAACGACTAGCTACTTCAAAATATACTAGTAAGGATGCAGTATCAACAATCGTCGTAATTAAAGGACCTGCCATAACAGTAGGGTCGATCTTTAATTTGTCTGCCAAAATTGGTAATAAACCACCGATTACTTTGGATAACATGACGGTCATTAATAAAGTGATCGATACGACCAGATTCACTTGGAATGAAACAGAATCTAAAATTAAAATTCTTAACATATTGACCACAACCAAGGCAAGTCCAACAATAAAACCTATCCTAAGTTCTTTTAGTAAAATTTTCACAAAAGAAACACCTTGTAATTCTCCTAAATATAGGGCTCTTATAATAGTAGTCGAGGACTGACTTCCTGCATTCCCCCCACTATCCATTAACATCGGTATATACATGGCTAAAGCTACGTTGGTAGCTAAAGTCACTTCATAGCGTTGAATTATAAAACCCGTGACAGATGCAGTAATTAAACAAATGATTAACCAGGTAATTCGACTGCGGGCTATCGACAAATCAGATTGTTTTAAATAATGCGTTTCTTCCACGTCATTGATCCCGTGAATGTTTCCGAAGTCTTCATGGTACTCTTCTGCTAAGATATCAATGGCCCATTCAACAGGAACAGTACCTACTAAACGATTTTCTGAATCGACAACCGGTATTTCTGACAAGTCATATTTTTGAGCCAATTTAGCTACCACTTCTTGATCATCTTTAGCTGATACTGTGCGTGTTAAGCCCTTTAATAAGTCAGATACTTCAGCTTGAGGATAACGAATTAAATCACCCAAATGAATAAATCCTAACAAGCGTAGCGATCCATCTGTAATCCAGATTTGTTCTAATTTATTGGCATCTAGGTCTGATTGGAGTACCAGATTATATATTTCTTTAAGGGTCAAGCGTTCTTTTGCAGCTAAAAAGTTAACGGTCATCACTGATCCGACGCTTTCTTCTGGATAACCCAACAATTGATTAATAATTGGTCGCCGATCTTCGGTGACAAAGTATTGCATGATTTTTTTTACCATATTGGCTGGTAATTCTTGCAAAGTGTCAACTAGTTCATTTTCATCAAGTTCTTTGATCAATTCACCAGTATCTTCATCAGATAGAATCTCAATGATTTCCATTTTCTTTTCTTTACTCAGCTCGGCAAAAGTATCCGCTAATAGATCTTTACTCAACAATTTAATCCTTAAAGCAATTTCATAGGCCGTTAAGTTATCAAATTGTTCAGCAATATCAATTGGGTCCATGCGATTGATTTTTTCTTGTAAATGATTAATTTGATCGATTTGGTATTTCTTCATTTGTTTCCCTCCTAAATGAAAATTCTTTCATTTATATGTGATTTTACAAATCACTGTCATTTTTATAGTTAAACAATTAAAGAACACCCACTAAAAGCAAGGCGAGTAAGCGATGCTGATAGTGAATGTCTTTTTTTATAATTCTTGTTACTCCAGACTCGAACATCTTCTCCAGCATCCATCTTACTCACCCCTTGAAATTATTTATATTCATTATATCATAGCAATTTATTTAATCGAATGCTAGCTGAAAAAGCAATCTATTAAATGGATTGCTCTTCTTTTCTAAAACAATGTTGCTTACTATTAGCAAAGCGAACTAACATTAACATAACAGGCACCTCTACTAAGACACCGACAACAGTCGTTAAAGTAGCTCCAGAAGAAAGTCCAAAAAGTGAAATAGCTACCGCTACCGCTAATTCAAAAAAGTTAGAAGCACCAATCATGCCGCAAGGTGCTGCTATTGAGTATGGCAGGTTGACTTTATATGCTATAGCAAAAGTAATTCCAAAGATTAGTAAAGTTTGAATAATCAAAGGAATAGAAATCAATAGAATATTAAGCGGCTGATTCATAATATGGTTACCTTGGAAAGAGAAAATAATAATCAAAGTCAATAATAGGCCTAAAGAAGTGTAACGATCAAAAGATGGAATAAAGGTATTCTCTAAGTAATCATTGCCTTTATTTGAGATAATAATGCGACGTGTAACCATACTCATTAAAAGCGGAATAACAATAAAAAGTACAATAGATAATAATAGCGTCTCCCAAGGAATAGCAATATTCCCCATCTTTAATAAGAAACTAACAATTGGCACATAAGCTACTAAAAGGATCAAATCATTGGTTGCCACTTGAACCAAAGTATAAGCACTGTTTCCTCGAGTCAATTTCGACCAAACAAAGACCATAGCAGTACATGGAGCTGCTCCTAAGAGAACGGCACCCGCTACATATTCAGAAGCTAATTCAGCTGATAAGAAACGACCATAGATAATATTAAAGAATAAATAAGCGATTAAATACATGGTAAGTGGTTTGATCACCCAGTTGACCATCCAAGTAATATATAAGCCCTTAGGATTTTTTCCAATATTCTTAACACTATTAAAATCTATTTTCAACATCATAGGGTAAATCATAATCCATAGGAGAATAGTTGTAGGAATGGAAACATTATAGAATTCAAATTGCCCGAGAAAGACTGGTATTTGCGGAATGAATTTTCCAATTAACACACCCATCATCATACAAACCAACACCCATAATGTTAAGTTTTTTTCAAACGATTTCATTTCAACTTGATTCATAAAAAACCTCCTATAATTGACTAATTTCGGCAACTAATTCTTTGACTTTTTGATCAATCGAAGCAATCACTTCTTTAAATGCTTCATCTGATTTACCACTGGGATCTTCTAAGCCCCAATCCTCTTTGCGATCATTAAAAGGAAGAAACGGACAATTCACATTACAGCCCATAGTGATCAAATAGTCGATTTCAGCTAGTTCAGTGATTAATTTAGGCTGCTGGTTAGCTTCCATATCTATCTGGTAGATATCTTTCATTAAACGCACAGCCTCTTGATTAATTTGATCTTTTTCTTCCGTTCCAGCTGAATATGCCTCAATTACACCTTGACCATAACGTTTGGCAAGCGCTTCTGCTATTTGGCTTCGACATGAGTTATGAACACAGACAAATGCTACTTTTTTCATTTTACAACTCCTTTAAATAGCTAACTGCTTAAAACTTGTTGATTTCTTTATCAGTAGGCTTAGTTAAAACATTGAGATTTGATATAAAGCGATTTCGCCCTTGATTAGAAATACGACCGTAAACCCATTTCTCTTCCTGACGCTCTTTAACAATGCCTGATCCAACTATTTTTTTCATGTGGTAAGACAATCCCGATGGAGAATGGTCAAGTTGCTCAAGTAATACACAAGCACACTGTTCCCCCTTCTTCAAAAGCTGCAAAATAACTAAACGATTCTCATCACTTAACGCTTTGTCTTAATCAACCATCACCTTTAAATCTTCCATTTTATCACCTCACATCAAATCTTATTGATGTTTCAGCATATAACAAATGTACCCTTATACCAATTTGTTTTGATATGAGGCTTGGCTTTAATCTTCTTTATAAGTGAGGTATTGAGGTCTATCGGATAAGGCTATTTCTCCATCATTAACTTTTATCCATCTATCCTCTAATAGATGACGATATGCTCCATCAGCAAGTGGTATTTTAATCGAACCATGTTTTTCTTTATTCAAAGCAAAGATCCCCATCAAACATTCTTCATGGTTTTGATACTTAACCCAAACAGCTTCTAAGTCATCATCGCCACCCACTTCAAAACTTCCTTCACAAGGAATATACTCCTTTTTAATTTGGATTAAGTCCGCTAAATACTCTGAAAAAGTCGACTCATTAGACCAGTCGATTGGATCTTTTTCAAAAAGATTAGGTAGATGATTAGCTTGAATCTCTTGTCCATTATAGATTAAATGCGCACCACGTAAAAAGAGGTTAAAGGCTGTGATTTGTTCTAACGAGTGCTTATCCTTAATTCTTGCTGCAATACGTTTTTGATCATGATTTTCTAAAAAACGTAATTTAGTGAAGTTGGCAGGATAAATCCAATTTTGTCGATTTAAACTAGTAAGGTAAGCAGATAAAGGTTGATTTCCTTCTAAATAAGCAACCCAATCATTAAAAATATCATAATCATAGGTCAAATCAAAAGCTTGATAGACTTCGGAGTCTGACAGTCCGGTCATAGCTTGTTTTCTTGTTTCGAGAATAAATGAAGGCTCAACACTCTCTGCTAACCACACTAAGTCAGGATTAACTTCTTTAACTGCTTCACGAGCAGCCAACCAAAAATCTAAAGGAATTAAAGAAGCTACATCACAGCGAAAACCATCAACGATTTTGGCATAGTCCATTAAAGTCTCAATTTGATAATCCCATAAGTCAAAATTGTCATTATAATCCAAATCGATAATATCTGTCCAATCACCAATCTGATTACTAAAACTGCCGTCTGGTTTTTGATAAAACCATTGAGATTTTTGATTGCTTAAAAGACTGTCTGGAGAGGTATGATTATAAACGATATCAATCATCACTTTCATACCCGCTTGATGAATTTGATCCACTAAATGAATAAAATCCTCGCGACTACCTAACTCTGAGTGAATGCCGCGATAGTCTTTTATGGCATAGGGTGATCCTTTTGTGCCCTTTCGTTTAATCTTTCCGATCGGATAATGAGGCAAAAACCAAACCATATCAACCCCTAACTTTTTTAAACGTGGAATTTCAGCTTCCACCTCTTTAAAACTACCTTCTTTTGAAAAGTTACGGGTAAATATACTGTAAATTACCAGCTTCCTTAACTCTAATGCACTTTCTTTAGCCATCCTAGTCCTCCTGTTTGTAACTTTTTTTATTAATTTTGCAAACGATTGCAAACCTTTATTCTTAAAGCTATAATTATTATAACAAAAGTTAAAATTATAGGAGGAATACCATGACAATTCTATCAAAAATTTCTAAGGCTAGCTTGATTTTAGCGGCTAGTTCTCTCATATCTCTGCCGAGCGCTTCAGCTGCGTCTGACAGTCCTGATGCTTTTACGCTCTATTCTAACAAAAGTGAAACTCAAGAGGCTTTAACTAACTATGCTAAAACATGGGGTGAGGCTAATGGAGTGGATGTTACAGTTAAAGTCTGTTCTGGTTCTTGTACTCTAGGTGACCAATTGAAATCAGATTTCACAGCGGGTGACGGTCCTGATGTCTTTGTTATTGAAGGGCAAGGAGGCTACGATATCTGGGCTGATTTCCTCACTCCTCTTGAAGGTGATTGGATTGATCAAACTGAATTTGAATTTAAACAAGGCGATGAAGTCTATGGTTTCCCTGTTTCAGTTGAAGGTTATGGTTTAGCTTATAATGCAGACCTTTTAGAAAAAGCAGGCATTGATCCAGCTAGTTTAGATTCTTTTGAAGCAGTTAAAGCTGCTTTTGAAGATTTAGAAAATCGTAAAGAAGAATTAGGACTGACTTCAGTTGTAGCAAACGCTACTAAAGAAGGCGAAACATGGATTATGGGTAATCATGACTTCAACGCTTATCTTGGATCCGGTTTAGAAAATGGTGACCGTACTGTTACAGAAATGACCCTTAAAGGTGAAGTCGATGAAGACCGTATGGCAAACTATGCGGATTGGGTAGAGCTTCTCTTCCAACATACTGACAAGCAAATGTTAACAGTAGGTACACAAGAAGACATGGATATTGCTTTTGCTACAGGGCAAGCAGCTTTCCTTCATCAAGGAAACTGGAAAGATCCCAACTTAGCAGAATTAGAGGCTGATTTCAAAATGGGCTTCATTCCTTATCAAACACTAGGAACTGATGCAAATGCTGATGGTCTCTTTATTGGTGCTCCATCATATTATGTTGTGAATAAAGAATCTGGCGCAATGGAATCTATCAATAAATTCTTCCAAGACATGGTGGATACTCCTGAAGGTCAAGACTATATTGTAAACCAAGCCAATATGATCTCACCTTTCTCAACCACTGAAGAAACACCACAAGCGCCAATGTCTGCATTCTTAGCACAATGGATTGTTGATGAAAAGCCAGTTTACTCCTTTGATTCGACTTATTTTATGCCTGATGGTTTCGGTATGAATAACCTAGGCCCTATCTATGGTCAATTTGCTCAAGGTAACATTGACAAAGATGAATTCATTCAACTAATGTCTGAAGAAATTTCACAACTTTCAAAATAAAAGGTTAATTTAGCAGTGTTCTTAAAGGGACTAGAGGGTTTCTTCTAGTTCCTTCATTTATAAGGAGGGTTCTTATGGCATCTGCCTCTCATAAAAAATCTCGTAGTAAACGGCAGCGTCGCAATTTTATTTTTTTAGTGGCCCCTGCTTTTATTGCACTTACTTTAGTGATTTTCATTCCCTTCGTGATGGGCATTTATTATTCATTTACGAATTGGGGCGGGATTATTAAGCCTGTTGCAGATTTTATTGGTTTGGGTAATTATAAAGAAAGTTTTGCCGATTCTCGTTTTCGTTATTCTCTGATGGTTACCTTTATTTTTGCTTTTTTTAATATAATTATTATTAATTTAGTCGCTTTTACTTTAGCTATGATTGTTTCTAGTCAAGTTAAAGGTAGAGATATTTATCGTGCGGGCTTCTTTGTTCCTAATCTAATTGGTGGAATTGTCTTGGGTTATATTTGGCAATTTATCTATAATAATGTTTTTCCTCAAGTTGGAGAATTGTTGGCTTTCGATTGGCTGGTTGAAAATCTCTTCTTAGGTTCTCCGCGTCTAGCTGTTTCTGCCTTGGTTTTAACTTCAACTTGGCAATATGCCGGTTATATTATGATGATTTATTACGCGGGCTTGCAAAACGTTCCTCGTTCATTGTATGAATCTGCTTCCTTAGATGGAGCCAATTGGTGGGGAAAGCTACGCCACATTACTTTGCCAATGATTATGCCATCATTTACTGTTTCTTTATTTTTAACCATTAATAATTCCTTTAAAATATTCGATGTCAATTACTCCTTGACGGGTGGTGGCCCTTCTATGATGTGGAATAGTGAAGCCATCAAGTCTACTGAGTTTATCACTATGAATATTTATAATACTGCTTCTGTTGAAAATAATTTAGCTTATGGTCAAGCTCGAGCAGTAATTCTTTTTGTTATTCTAGTCATTATTAGTCTTAGTCAGACTTATATTACAAAACGTCAGGAGGTCGAAATGTAATGTCAATTATCAAATGGAAAAAGTTTTTCTTAGAGTTGTTCGCCCTCTTAGTTTTTGTCTTATTTATCAGCCCCTTACTGTTAATATTTATTAACTCAGCCAAGTCCTCTCGCGAAATATTAGTCAATCCACTCTCACTGCCTGAAAATTGGGGACAAATATGGGAAAACTTCCTTACTATTTGGAACAACCCCTCTATTGATTATCCTAGTTCTTTTTTATCATCAGTAATTATTACTGTCACTTCCTTGGCTCTAATTAGTCTGGTCAGTTCATTAGCTGCTTGGGGATTAGTGAGATACAAATCAAAAACTTCTTCACTCATTTTTTATATGTTTGTGGCTTCAATGGTTATCCCTTTCCAAGTCGTCATGTATCCACTGATTACTTGGTTTAGAATCCTATCCATGAATGTAACTGAACCCCTAATGAATTTCTCACTCTTGAGATCTTATCCTGGGATAATCTTGGCCTACATTGGCTTTGGAATGGGCATGTCTGTCTTTATGTTTCATGGTTTTTTAAAGGGTGTCCCACTTGAGATTGAAGAAGCTGCCGAAATAGATGGTGCTAACAAACTACAAACTTTCTTTTATGTAGTCATGCCCATTATGAAACCAATCTATGTTACGATTATTATTTTAAATGGCATTTGGATCTGGAATGATTTCTTACTGCCGATGCAATTGTTAGGTGTCGGTAATGACATTCAAACATTACCGATTGCTATTTCAAACTTTGCCGGTTCCTACACTAAACAGTGGGATATGATTTTATCTTCATCCTTAATGATTATGATTCCAATCATTATTGTTTTCCTCTTTGCTCAAAAACAAATCCTTAAAGGCATGGTTGATGGAGCAATTAAATAAAACAAACTAAATAGAGATCCTGCCAGACAAATCAAAGAAGGATCTCTATTTTTATTAGATTTTGAGGAAACTATAACAATATTCAAGCTCTCATAAAATCAATCATAATGCAAAGAACAAAACAATCTATTAAACAAAAATTAGCTTTATTAGTAGAAATAGCCGTCATTTGATATAATGAATTTAAAAAATCTAAAAGGAGGTGTCTATCTTGGATATACGTCAGATTAAATATTTTATTGCTGTAGCAGAAACAAAAAACATTTCTCACGCTGCTAAAAGTCTTTTTATTACTCAACCTACACTTTCCCAAGCAATTAAAAAAATTGAACTGGAACTAGATACACAACTTTTTACTTATTCAGAAAAAGAAATGACGCTTACTCATACCGGTAAAATTCTTTATGACAGGGGGAAAAACTTGACCGAAGCTTTCGATGAACTAGTTCTTGAAATTCAAGGCTATAATCATAATCCAGCTGAAATAATGAAAGTCGGATTAACTTCTCTCTTTGCCATTCAATTCATGCCTCAAATATCAAAATTTATTGCTACCCATTCCAACTTGGAATTGGTCCTAGTTCAAGATGGGTCTCGTCATCTTCAACAATTGCTTGCTGAGGGTACAATTGACATTGGCCTCGTTTCTTTTCCTAAGATTGAAGAAGGTATTCATATTGAACCTTTAAACACGACCACTCAAGGATATAAGGTCAGTGTTGTTCTACCTAAAAGCAACCCACTCTCTAGTCGTGCTTCGCTTGAATTTAAAGATTTAAGAGACGAAAATTTCTGTAATCTAACTGATAATTTTATGCTAGGTGAAATGTTACCTAAACGCTGTCGCAAGGTTGGGTTCGATCCAAATATTGTTCTAGTCAACAATGATTGGGAAGTGCTTACTCATAGCTTAAAAAGCTTAAACTCAATCTGCATTTTACCGAGTGAGTTTAAGCCTTTAAGCAAATTAGAAGAACTCGCTTGGGTTCCCTTGGAAGATCGCAATAACTATTATCCGATTGGTATTGCTTTGCGAAATAATTATACATTGACACCAGCGATGAATGAATTTATATCCATCATAAAATCAAATTAACCCATTTCTGCTAAACGATGTGCGGTCTCTTCTTGATTTAAGACGCGGTTACCACCTTTTGCTAAGGCAATCATTTCAAATTCTCCTGGGAATGGAATAAACGGACCAATAAATGCTGTTCTTTTCTTGACTTCATTTCTTAAAAATTCCGAATGAGCCATTCCGCCTGTCATTGAAACGGCATCAACTGGACCGCCTATCGTAGCTGCCAAACAAGCGATTGTTTTCGCAATCCCTAAAGCCATAGCTTCAAGTACTAACTTAGCTTCTTCATCTCCATCAACAGCTCGTTGCTCGATCAATCTTAAATCCTTTGTTTGAAAATAAGAGTATAAGCCCGCTTCGTTTCTAGCAAATTTATAAAACGCATCGACTCCCCTTTCTTTGATTAGAGGGATTAAATTTTTAATAGCAATTCCACCAGAGCGTTCTGCTGAGAACATTACCTCATCGTCTGAAATAAAATCAACAATTTCACCACCTTGATGAGCACTAGCTGAACAGCCTCCTCCCATATGAACCACTATAATTTTAGCCTCTTGATAACTTTTCCCCATATCACTCGCTACTCGTCTAGCAACCGCCCGCATATTCAAATGATGTCCAATACTTTTACGACTCACTCCTTTTATGCCAGTCAGTCTAGCTACGTCTGACATTGAGTCGACTGTAATTGGATCATATATATATGCGTTGGTACCCGGTTTCCCAAAGTGATTGATTACGGCTTGTGCTAATTTGGCACCTAGGTTTGAAGCATGTTCAATAACTGGATGGAATTCTAGACGATCTAATAGCTCGTTATCAACTAGAATAGCCCCTGACTTCACTGGACCAATGCCCCCTCCACGGCCTACGGCAGTGTCAAGGTCTTTGGTTAAATGATGCTCTTCTAATAATGATAAAACATCTTGGGAACGCATTTCAAACTGATCAAAAACATGTGGAAAATGACTGATTTCCTCATTAGTATAGAGAATTTCATCTTTCCAGATTTCTTGATCGTTTTCAAAATAAGCTATCTTAGTTGATGTAGCTCCCGGATTAATGACAATAATTTTGTTCATTTTATTCCCCCTTATCCATCATTAACTGAGCTAATAGAATAGAGGCATATTTTTCACTAGCCGAAGCACTTCTCGAAGTTAAGATAATCGGTACGCGCGCTCCCATTATAATACCAGCCATCTCGCCGTCACCAAATAGCAAGAGTGACTTGGATAGACTATTACCAGCGACAATATCTGAAGCAATGATTAAATCAGCATCTCCTCTAATTGCTCCAGACCAATTTTTTTCTGCTGCACTTGTCGGTGATAAACTAATATCTAAAGATAAGGGGCCTTCTATAATTGCCTGCGAATTATCTGACTCCTCAGCGATTTCAGCAAAGTTAACAGAAGATGGCAATTTAGGAATTAAGGTTTCAGCTGCAGATAACAGAGCTACTTTAGGCTTTTCTACACCTAATTTGTGAAATACTTCCACTCCATGTTGGATAATTGTTTTATACTCTTCTTTATTCGGTTGCAAAACCATGCCACCATCACTTATGCCTAACAAACGATCAAGTTTGGGAATGGATAAAACGGCCATGTGGGTTAATAAGCCACTTTTGACAATTCCTGTCTCTTTAGCAACGACTTGTTTCAATAACTTTCCGGTGGAAAGCTTCCCTTTCATAATCGCACCAGCTTTACCTTCACGGACTAAACGAACTGCTTCAAAAGCTGCCTGTGAGTCGTTGGATTCGTCAATGATTTCGTAATCTTCTGCTGATAGTTGATAATTTGCAATGATTTTTTCTAATTGCTCCTTATCATCAATAAAGATCATCTTCAAGCCTTCTTCTTGAATGGCTTTTTTTGCACTTTTCATTACCTCATCGTCTGCAGCTTTTACTACAGCTAGGACGAATTTGTTTTTGCTAGATCTTTCTTTTTGTTTGAAGGACTTAATTTGTGAAATGAACGACATAACTTTCCTTCTTTCTTACTTTGTTTTTATAATTCTAAACGATAATCTTCCTCGGTCACTAATGGCACCGCTTGGGTAAAAACGTATTTAAAGACGAAGCCTAAACTAACAGGAACTACCACAAAAGCAACAAAAGTAATTAGGAGGTTTATCAATGAGAAACCACCACTTACTAAGTTCAGATGATTTATCGGACCAACCAGTCCACTAAAACCAAATCCTGCACTCATCGGTGTTCCTTGAATATTGAACAAAGCAGCCATCATCCCACAGACTGCAGCATTACATATAATCGGAATCATTGTCTTAGGATTTTTAACCACAATGGGCATTGACATCTTAGGTGAACCAATAAAGTGGGCCAAGGCTGTTCCTGAACCATTTACATTCCATCCCATAATAGCTAATCCAAAACCACAAGCACAAATACCAAGGTTTCCAGCTCCCGAGCCTATACCTGAAAGTCCTACAGCTAAAGCAATTCCTACCGTTGTAATTGGAGAGACTATCAAGATCGAAAAAACAATAGCAATTAAAATACACATTATAATCGGTTGAAGTGTTAATAAGCTAGCCACGCCTTGTCCAATTAGCACAGTAATACCTTTGACATAAGGCAAAATCCAATGGCCTATACTCCCTACTAAAGCTAAAATTAAAGTGGGAATTACAATAATTGTGTATGATTTTAGCTTGTTTCCAATTAATAATATCACAAAAGCAGCTAATGCAGATGTTAAGCCGACATTAATGACGTCCCCTGTTCCATTCAGGGTAAGGGCGCCACCAACGAATTGAACCGCACCCCCTCCATACATTGCAGCTAGACCAATTGAGGCAGCTTGGATTGGATTAAATTTAAAATTCAATCCAATCATGACACCACTGACTAATCCTAGCATAGAGTTTGACATGGCCAGAACACCTAATAAAGGTGATCCCGGCGCGATAGCTCTAACCAGTTCTGTTAAGAGGGCGCCAGGAATTAATACGATTACCGTACCTAGAGCTAAACCATTAAGAATATTCATTGCAAATTGTTTACCGGTCATTTTATTTTCCATCATATAAATCTCCTTTTAATTTGCTATTGGTGAATTCCTTGATCTAAAAGTATTTCAGCAGCATCCATTATGGTTTCTGTTAGGCTTGGGTGGTTATGAATTGTTAATACCAAATCTTCAGCTGTCATTAAATTTTCAATTGCCAAGGTGATTTCTCCAATTAATTCACTTACTTCTGGACCAACCATTTGAGCCCCTATCAAACGATTTGTTTCTTTATCGGAGATTAAACGAACAAATCCTTCTTTTTCATTCATTGATAGAGCACGACCATTGCTTTGGAACATGAATTTTGCTTTTTTGACATTGATTCCTTGATCCTTAGCTTGTTTTTCAGTTAATCCGACTGTCGCAATTTCTGGATAAGTATAGCAGACTGTTGGAATAACTGAATAATCAACTGCTACTCCTGCATGACCAGCAATTGCTTCAGCTGCAACTTTTGCTTCATAACTCGCTTTATGAGCTAAAGCCGGTCCTGCGACAATATCGCCAATCGCGTATATGTTATTTTTATTGGTTTGTCCTTTCTCATTAACTGGAATTAAACCTTTATCATCAACCTTAACTCCGGCCAACTCTAAACTTAAGAGATCCGTATTAGGAACTCTTCCTACTAAAACCGCTACTTTATCAGCTGAAAGGTCTTCTTTTTTCTCTTTAACAGAATATGAAACGGTCACTTTTCCTTCTTTGTCTACTGCTGATTCAACGGTTGCTTTAGTAATTATGTCAATACCCTTGTTTTTCATCTGTTTAATAACTGGCTTGGTCAAATCACTTTCAAAACCATTAAGAATTCGATCACTTGCTTCAATGACTGTTACCTTAGTACCTAAATTAGCATAGGCTCCGGCCAATTCCATTCCGATATAGCCGCCACCAATTATAATTAAGGATGCTGGAAGTTCTGTTAAATTAAGTAGTCCTGTCGAATCAATAATGTTTTCACTAAATGGTAGACCTGAAAGTTCAATTGGACGACTACCAGTAGCTATAATCACATTCTTAAACTGATAGGTCTCGCCCATTTCTCCTTCTTTTACAACATGAACAGTCTGGTCAGAAGTAAACATTGCTTCGCCATGGATTATTTCCACTTTATTCTTTTTCAATAAAGCTTGAACGCCAGCTGTTAATTTTTTGACTACTTCATTATTCTTCCAATCTTGTAGAGCCGTAAAATCCAGACTTGCGTCTCCATATTCTAATCCATAAGGCGTTTTGTTTTTAGTCTTAACGTATTCATTTCCGACCGTAATCATTGCTTTTGAAGGAATACAACCAACATTTAAGCATACTCCCCCTATTTGATCTTTCTCAATGATGAGTACTTTCTGACCTGTTTGTGCCGCTCGAATGGCGGCAACATATCCTCCCGGTCCAGATCCAATTACAATCGTATCAGCTTCTTTTGCAAAATCTCCTACTACCATTTGTCAATCACCCTTCCGATAATAATAAATCTGGATTATTTAGGTATTCTTTCATTAAATTAATTGCTTTTTGAGCGGTTACACCATCCACTACTCGATGGTCAAAAGCAAAAGATAATTTTAACACAGGTTTTAATACCGGATTCTTCTCTTCATCTGGTAAGAATTGTTCTTCAATTCGACCTACACCCAAAATAGCTACTTCAGGTTGGTTAATAATAGGTGTAGACCAAACTCCACCTGTTGCTAAGCCACCCACATTGGTTAAAGTCATAGAGCCATTATCCATATCTGTTGTTTCTAACTCTCCATTTTGAGCTTTATCCGCTAGAGTTTGGATTTCTTGAGCTATTTCAAATAGACTCTTTCTTTCTGCGTTACGAATCATAGGAACATATAAACCTTTAGGAGTGTCGGTAGCTACGCCAATATGATAGTAATTATGGTAATATATTTCTCCCTTTTCAAGATTCATAGAAGCGTTTAATTCTGGGAAACGTTTCAACATAGCCACTAGAACTTTCACAAAATATGCAGAATAGGTTAACTTAATATCTTTATTCTTAGCAATTTGTTTCATTCGATTACGATGTTCCACTAAAGCTGAAACTTCTACTTGATCAAATACCGTTACGTGAGGTGAAACTCGCTTACTTTCAACCATGGCTTTAGCAATTACTCTACGCATCATGCTCAGTTTTTCCACTCGATCTTCAGCCATTGCTTCAGCAGCTACTGGAGTCGCGCTAGAAGTAGACACTTGATTTTCAACGACTGCTTGACTTACTTGTTTATTTGAAGTTTCTTCGCTAGGGGCTACAGTTTGACCTGTTTCTAAGAAATGATCGATATCTTCTATCGTAATCTTACCGTGATTTCCTGTGCCGATTACTTTCGAAAGGTCAACCCCCTTGCTACGAGCATATTTACGTACTCTAGGAATAGCCATCTTACGAATATCATCCGATACAGCTTCCGTTCTATTAGTATCTTTTTCTTCCACTAGATCCACTGTATCTGATGTATTGGAGCTGTTTTCTTCAACCAGATTATCTTGAGAATCTGGTTGAGCAACATTTTCTACTTGGCTCCCCACTTCCTCTCCTTCAAGAGCTATATCGGCAATAGGCTTGCCTACTAAAGCAATTTCACCTTCTTCAGCATATAGCTTAGAAATTGTTCCGGATACAGGTGAAGGCAATTCAACAGCAGCTTTATCACTTTGTATTTCCAAAATGATTTGGTCTTCTTCAACCTTATCTCCAACTTTAACATGCCAGGTGAGCACTTCTGCTTCATGAGTACCTTCACCAGCATCAGGTAATATAAATTGATACATCAAAATGCCTCCTTTTAGAATTTAAATGTTTCTAGAGCCTGTTCATAGATATCATTCTCATCTGGTATCCAAACTGACTCCGCTGCCCCAAAGGTATAAACAGTATCAGGTGAGGTTACACGCGCAACAGGTGCATCTAAATCCATAAAGCAACGTTCACTAATATCTGAAGCTATCTGACCAGCAATTCCTGCAAGTCGTTGCGATTCTTGTAAAACAACTGCACGATGAGTTTTTGCAATCGAAGACTGAATTGTTTCAAAGTCATAAGGAGCTACGGTACGTAAATCGATTACTTCTGCTTCAATTCCTTCTTGTGCTAATTTGTCAGCAGCCTTAACTGCCAACCCTACCATTAGTCCATAGCCAATTAAAGTAATATCTTTTCCTTTACGGACTACATTCGCCTTATCTAACGGTACAGTATAATATTCTTCAGGTACTTCGCCTTTAACTGAGCGATATAATTTTAAATGTTCTAAGAAAACAACTGGATCGTTCGATTCAACAGATGAAATGAGTAAACCTTTTGCGTCATAAGCAGAAGAAGGAATAACTACACGTAAGCCAGGAACTTGAGCCATCATTCCTTCCAATGAATCAGAGTGTAATTCAGGTGTGTGAACTCCCCCACCATATGGAGCACGAATGGTTACAGGCATTTGACGAGTTCCACCATAACGAAAGCGAAAACGAGAAATTTGAGCCACTAGAGGATCCATTGCTTCTAAGATAAAACCAGAAAATTGTATTTCTGGAATAGGACGAAAACCTTCTGTAGCCAAACCTGTTGCCATGCCTAAGATAGCTGATTCTGCTAACGGTGTGTCAAACACACGATTTTTCCCAAATTCTTCTTGTAATCCATCGGTAATTCTGAAAACACCTCCGTTTAAACCGACATCTTCACCAAATATTAAGGTTTTGTTGTCACGGCTTAAAACTTCTTTAAGTCCTGCTGTAATTGCTTGTGCTAGTGTTAATACTGCCATCTTATCTCATCTCCTTTGCTTCATACTTCTTAATTTGTTCTAAAATACTTGGCGGAGTCACTTCAAACATGTTCTTCAAGAAATCAGAAACTTTTTGAGCAGGCTCTTGTGCCATACGTGCCATCGCTTCTTTCACTTCACTCTTCAAATCTTCAATGACTTGATTTTCTTTTTCTTCTGACCATAAGCCTTTTTCTGTTAAATAATTGCGAAGACGAATAAGTGGATCTTTTGCCATCCATTCTGCTAGTTCATCGTCTCCACGATAACGTTTTGGATCATCCGACATCGTATGCGGTCCAAAACGATAAGTCAAGGCTTCAATTAATACAGGACCGTTACCCGCTATCGCATATTCACGTGCTTTCTTGACTGTTGCATACATTGCGACTGGATCCATGCCGTCTACTTGTACAGCAGTAATACCTGCTGCAACCGCTTTTTGAGCCAAGGTTTGAGCAGCTGTTTGTTGTGCCACTGGAACAGATATACCATATCTATTGTTTTGAACAACTGTAATTAATGGTGCTTGATAAGCTCCTGCGAAGTTGATTCCTTCATAGAAGTCACCTTGTGAAGTTGCTCCATCTCCACAAAGAGCCAGTACAACTGATTTTGAATCGTTGAATTTTTTACCAATGGCTACACCCGCTGCTGGAGGTAAAGTTCCTCCTACCATTACTTGGGGAGCATATGCATTAAAATCCTGCTCAAATTGGTTACCTGCAACATGGCCCTTATACCATAGGAACCCTTGATACATAGGCAATCCGTGACGAATCAATACTCCTAAATCTCTATAAGTCGGAACTAAGAAATCATCACGAGTTAAGGCAGCCAATGAGCCGAATTGACTCGCTTCTTGCCCTCCTGCCGTTGCATAATTTCCCAAGGCTCCTTGGCGATTTAAAATAATTGTTCTCTCATCGAGAGCACGACCCCAAACAATATCTTCCATCAAAGATACTAACTCTTCATCTGTTATTGATTTCAATGTTTCTGGATCAACAACTTTTCCATTTTCGTCTAAAACTTGAACCATTTCAAAAGGTTTGGCATACTGATCAACAACTTGGTTAAAGTCAACACTACTTAGCTTCTTCACCATGTTTTCACTACCTTCCATTATATTTTTTATTAAGCGCTTACAATTTTATTATAAGTTTTGTTTCAACAAAGGTAAAATACATAAAATCTATGATGCTATTGATTTTATCCTCAAGCTAAACAAAACCCTTAAAATAATTGACAAAGAGCTGTCTTCTCTTGGTTTACATTTTGGTGGTGTGTTTCTCGACTAATTGATCGAGATCATTTTCTAATTCATTTCCAATGACTTGACGATAGCTATAAGGATCATCCAAAGAAAAATAAAAATAGTTATCCCTTAAATAAGCTAATTTTTTCTCTACTTTAACTTTCAATTGCCATTCATTTTGTCTGAAAACAACCACTCCGATATTTTCTGGTGTATTAAGTCCTCCACAATTTAATCGTTCATGAATATATCGGCTCTTAACAATGTCTCCTTCATAGATCAGTTTACCACTCTTTTTAGCTGTCTTTTCAAACAAAGCCGTCGAATACATCAAGCAGTCACCTTCTGATAATTTCCATAGATTTGCTTCACTTTGACCGGCTAATACCCCCTCAAATTGATTTGTCCCCTTCTCAATAACTTGATCAAAATAACTCATTTGACGTTTTTCATCAAACCAAACTCTTGCTTTCATTTTTCCTTCCTACCCCCTATATAAAAATTAGATATACAAAATTGTATATCTAATTTTTATCTTAATTTACTCGATTTTTGGTTGTTCCAGTTTTAATGACATCTAATGTAGCGTTTAGGCCGCCTTCTACTAAGTTTTTTACTGATTCATCCGTATAAAATGCAATATGAGGAGAATAAATCACCTTAGGATGGTCTAATACTTTTACAAAGACTTCATCTTCAATTTCCTTGTCTGAAAAATCTTTGGGAATATAAGGCGCTTCATGTTCATAGGTATCCAGTCCAGCTCCTAATAGGATGCCCTCATCTAAAGCATTTAGTAGTGCCGTCGTATCAATTACTGATCCTCTTGCCATATTTAATAAGACTGCTCCTTGCTTAAACTTCTTAAACATCTTCTCATCAAATAAGTGGTGATTTTCCTCAATAGCAGGTATGTGTAAAGAAACAATATCTGCTTGTTCTACTGCCTGTTCTATCGAAGATTGATACTCTAATAAATCCTTCAGTTCATCATTTGGGTATAAATCATATCCAACTATTTTAGCGCCCATCCCTTTAAAAATTTGTGCGACACATTGGCCAATATGACCGGTACCGATAATTGCAACGGTCATATTTCCGATTACTCGACCTCTAATATTTGGTGTCCAAGAAAAATTATGCTTCTTCACTTGTTCTTGAATAGCATCATAATGCCGAATAAGATTCATCGCCGTCAAAGCTGACCATTCTGCAATTGATTCTGGTGAGTAAGTAGGGACATTGGAAACGATCAAATGATGACGTTTAGCCATTTCCAAATCATACATATCCACTCCAGCACTTCTTTGAGCGATCTGTTTAATGCCAAATGCCTCTAACTTAGCATAAATCGATTGCTCTAAAGGAGCCACTTGGGATAAGGTGACCCCATCATACCCTTCTACTTGGTAAATTGTCTTTTCAGTTAAAATATCTTGCAACATCTTAACTTCTACATTGGCTTTATTGGCCCAAGCCTCAACTATCGGTCTTTCTTCATCCCGGATACCAAATGCGATTATTTTTGTCATAATGACTCTCCTTTCTTTTTCACACTTATTCTATAAATAAACGTTTTTAAATACAAACAATTACTCTTTTTTTACAAAGTATCTCCACAGCCTAAAATTTTTGGTCTAAGCTCGAAGTCTCAATAGAAAAAACCTCCTTTTATAAGATTGTGATGGCCACAAAACAATCACAAACAGGAGGTCCCTTATAGAAAAATTTAACACAAAACGAATGACTGCACTCGCACAAGGTGAGTCTGTTCAGTAATTTTGCGCCTAGCCTTAGAAGATGCCATTAACTTTTTGCTGAACAAAGAGCGGTCGATCCTTCTTAATTTTAAAAATAGGAAGCCGAAGGCTAACAAAAACACCCCATAAAAAGATTATGTTTGTCTTCATTGTGGCCCTGCTTTTGCTCCTATTAGACGTGGAAATGATTCAAAAGAAGCAATTAATCAACAAATCCAGCGAATCAGCAAAGTGAAAGAACAATTTCCTCATACAGCAGCTCTGGAGAAAACGATTTTTTGTTATATCACAGAGTATGATGCAAAGTTCAGACATCGGATACATGAAGCTTTGATAAAGTCCGCTTCAAACTTCAACACCTTGTGGATCAAAAAGGAGCTGTTCACAAAAAAATAAAAAGAGAGCTAACAATGCGCTAAGTAGCTTGAATGGATGAGTCAGCGCCCTTTGCTTCCCTCGCCTTTTAGCTGAGCATACTTGCAAGGCAAATATTCAATCGTATCAATGCAATCGACAGCTCATCAAAATGCGAGCTGACTATTAGAAAAGAGTAAAAATGCTGGTCTATTTATTATAATTTTGCGATCTAGCTTACACTATTAATTTGACACTAAGAAAATCATAATAAAATTGACTCCCTTCTAAAATCTTTGAAAGGCAAAGTAATTAAATTCTTTGATCCATGAAATGCATTATTGCCAGAAACTATTAGCAAGAATCTTTCTGAAAGAAATCAATGATAACCATCCGCAAGAAACAGGATAGCCATTTCTTTTACTGTTGAAATATTAATACTGTCCTTAGCGATAATAAGTTTGGGTGAGTTTCAACAATTTAGTCTTGACAGTTTCTGTTAATTGTTCTTTCGTCATACGCCATTTCCAGTTTCCTCCTAATGTTGCAGGAGTGTTCATTCGTGATTGGTTATCTAGGTCCAAAAGATCTTGCATACGAAAAATTGCTAAGTAAGATCGTGACATAGCAATTCCACGATTTAGACAATCAGCTATACTTTCGTCTTTTAATTCTCCTAGATAATTTTTTATTTTATCTAAAGACGCCGGACTCGCTGTATCTTGTGCCCATCCCCTAGCTGTTTCATTGTCATGAGTGCCAACATAAGCTATTGAATTGTGTGGATAGTGGTGGGGGAGATCTGGTGAGTCACCCACTTCCTCAAAACCAAACTGTAAGATTTTCATCCCAGGAAAACCGGTCGCTTCTCGCATAGCAATCACGTCAGCTGTCATAAAACCTAAATCTTCAGCGATAATATTTAAGTCTCCTAACGCTTCATTGACAGCAGCAAACAAATCACAACCTGGTCCTTTAGACCATGCTCCTTCAGCGGATGTTTTAGCCGAAAGCGGAACTTGCCAAAAAGACTCAAACCCTCTAAAATGGTCGATTCGCACCCAGTCGTAAAGTTTAAAACTCTCTTTAAAACGTTGGACCCACCATTTATAATTTTGTTGACGATGATATTCCCAGTCATAAATTGGATTGCCCCAAAGTTGTCCATCGGTGGAAAAGTTGTCAGGTGGCGTTCCTGCTACTAGAGTCGGATTGCCCTCTCTATCGACTTTGAATAATTCTGGATGGGTCCACATTTCTACGCTATCTCTCGAGACATAGATCGGCATATCTCCAATAATCTCAATCCCTTTTTGATTGGCATAGGCTTTTAAGGATTGCCATTGTTGGTAAAAAAAGAATTGGGTTATTCGATAATAATCAAGTCGTTCAGCTAAATCTAAACGATAGCTAGCTATAGCATCAGCCTCCCGTTTTCTTGCTGGTTCATCCCACTCATACCAAGCTTTAAGATCAAACGTTTCTTTAATCGCCATATATTCAGCAAAAGGATTTAACCAATCCTGATTTTCTTGTATAAATTGTTGGTAGCTATCACTTAGATTCTTGTTTTTAAAACGTTGAACGGCACTTTCCAAGATAGTTTGGCGACTTTTAAAGATTAAAGCATAGTCCACTGACTTTCTATCTTGGCCGAAGTCGATTCCTTCTATATCTTCTAACGTTAATAAATCTTCTTTTTGCAGTATGTCTAAATCAATAAAATAAGGATTTCCGGCATAAGCTGAAAAAGATTGATAAGGTGAATCTCCATAAGAAGTCGTTGTTAGAGGTAATATTTGCCAGTATTTTTGTTTAGTATCCGATAGAAAATCAACAAAATCATAAGCTGCTTGCCCAAAGGACCCAATTCCATAATCGTTGGGTAGCGAAGATATATGCATTAAAACCCCACTTGAACGTTCCATCTTTTCCTCCTTTGATTTAATCATTTGTTTATATTGCTTGTTCTTTTACATTCAGTCCTTCCCCACTCATCTATTGGTAATAGTCAACCATGACTTATACCATTATCTTGAGTCTGCTCTACTTTATATTTTCTCCCATCCTTAATAGAGTATGTTCATTATACCCATTCTGGCCCATTTTTCACTAATCCTTTATTCATCTAGATAGGTGATTATTTTTTTCCATTCTAAAAACAAATCATCTAAACGAAATCGCGCATTGGCTGGACTGGTAGAAGATAATTTAATTCCCCTAATACCCATATCTTTTGCATGATATTTTTGATAATACTTATAAGAAGTAGTTCCATTACAGAAAACTTGCTGAATAGATGCTTTGTCAAAAATCATTTTTAAATTAGAAGGAATTACATTTTTAATGCTAGCGTCACTCGAACCGACAATATCGCATTGATATATCGAATCATAAACGGCAATTTTATGATTCATTAAAAATTTTCTTCTTTCTTCTATATTGGAACTTAATGCTTCATTAAATAGTTTTTCCATCAAAGGCCAAAAACGGTTTTGTGGATGTCCATAGAAAAAACCATACTCTCTCGTTTTCACTGAAGGGAATGAGCCTAAGATTAAGATTTTAGAGTCCTTTTTATAGAATGGCTTCAAGGGATGAATAATTGTTTGATAATCCTTTTTGCTGTCTTTAGTCATTGAATAATTCCTCCTCTCGATGACTTTATTATCCATCTAACTTGCTGTCTATCATTTCTAGCTCACATTTTCTCACTTAATCAAAAAGGCTTTCCTTTAGCAAAAAGGCACAAGACTTATTGTTGAATTACTTTCAGATCTTCTCCCTTCTACTTACTTGAGTAAGCTCAGGGTTTGTTTTTTTGATGAAATACATAATAGCTTCTAACTAATCCTATTTTTGACTTTTAATGCGTCAATAAATTGCTATCTTTTCTTATTTACATTTTAAATGATTGATTGTTTGATAACAAATTTTACGGTTAGGACTGTCAAGTCAAAAAGAACCAGGAACGTTTTACAGTGTCGCTGGTTCAATTCTTTTAACGGTCTTGTAGAAATTTAGGATAGAAATACTTTTTAGATTTTTATCTTTAATGTTACCCTAGTTAATTGATCATCACTGGTATAGCTTAGGCCATAAGCTTCTCCGTAGAGGATTTTCAGTCTTTGATCCACATTAGCCATACCTATACCGCCTAGTTTAGGCTTTGGTTTGTTTGAATGCTCTTTACCTTTAAATCCTATCCCATCATCTTCCACTTGAATCATTAAAGCGTTCGCTCCAATCCTGGAAGTAATTTGGATATGCGACTGGCCTTTTTTAGTTTTAATACCATGATAAATAGCATTTTCAACAATCGGTTGAATAATTAACTTAGGTACTAAAATTTCGCCTGTATTTGCTCCAAGCGAAATATCGTAATCAAATTTATCATCATACCTAATCTTTTGGATGTTCATATAATTTTTAACCTGCTCTACTTCTCTCTTCAATTCAATAACGTCCTCGTCCACACTCAAGGTGGTCCGTAATAAACTACCTAAAGATTGAATAACTTCGACAGCTTGATCTTTTTCTCCTAGTTCAACCAGCCATAAAATAGTATCCAAAGTGTTATAGATAAAATGTGGGTTAATTTGACTTTGAAGGGCTTTTAATTCATAAGTACGCTTAGCTTTTTCCTTTTCTTCAATTGCCTCTGTCAATTTTTTTACCCGATTTAATAACAAATTATACTCCAAGGTCAGTTCTCTGATTTCTAGAGAAGCTTGTTGGTTTACCGGGATATTCGAAAATTCTTGATTCACTTTTTTCATCTCATCAATTAAGTCCACAATAGGATTGGTGACTTTTTTTGATACGAAAATCGAAAGAAAAATACTTGAAAGTAGAATTAAAAAAGCCCAGATAAGCATTTCGGTAATCAGCTTTCTATTTAGAATGTAAATTTCTTCAGGACTTCTAACTTGCGTCAATTGCCAATTTGTATTCGGAACATAGATTGATGAAATAATGTAATCTTCTTTGTTAAAAGCACTCGAATCTTCAATAATAGCAAGGTAATTGGCCTTTTCTTTTAGCGAATCACCATTCATCTGTTCAGAATCAAAAATCAGCTGCTTATTTTCATCTACAATAAAGGCAAAACCATTTTCCCCTAAATTTACCGTAGAAATATAATCTTCAATAAACTTATAGGAGACATCTATGATAGAAAGTCCTTGAAATTGTCTATTAGCATCTTCGATTTTATGACTCAAGGAAATGACTCGTTCACTTTTATTCATGGTAAAGCCCGAATGATTTTCACGAGTAATTTGAGCCATGTTATTCGACTTTAAAGCTGTTTGGTACCAGTCTTCATTCAACACCGACGCTTTACTTTCCATTACGCTTCCGGTTTGAGTAATTAACTGACCGGATTGAGTAATTATCATAATATTTTTTATAATGTTATCGCTCGATTTTATTAAATCAAGCGTGCTTTTTACAGCACGCTCATCAATTGCTTGCTCCTGATCACTATTTAATTCGGGGGTCATGGCTAATAAACTATTTAAACTTTTCATCTTCTCAAGATAAGAAGCAATATATAAACTAGCCGTCTTCAACTGCTGACTGTTTTCCATTTCGATATTTTGCTTAATAATTTTAACTGAAGACCTATAATTAGCATAAGATAATATTAAAACGATCATCATTGAAATACTGAAAAAGTATACACTGATTTTTCGGTCAAATCGGTTGCGCATTGTTTTCATTTTTTTGCCTGCCTAAACTGTTTGGGGGTGATTTGATAATATTTTTTGAATTTAGTGATAAAATAATTGACATCTTCGATTCCGATCTCATGCGCAATCTCATAGTTCTTTTTATCGCTTGATAGTAAAAGTAGCTTTGCTTTCTCCATACGTCGTTTATTGATATAGTCCTGAAAGCTCATTCCATAGTAATCTTTGATCAAAACAGACAAATAATTACTATTATAGCCGATTGCTTCCGCCATCTGACTAAGCGACAAATCAGCTTGAAATATATGTTTATCCAAATAGTCTTCAATCAAATCTGAGCGTTTAACCCTATCGACTTCTTCAGGAACTAATGCCTGAATTTCATCTTTTTGACGTTTTTCTTTTATCTTAGTAATCGCTGTTTGTAAGATGAACTCAATGTCTTTTTTGGATACTGGTTTCAAAATATAATCATCCACTTTAGCTCGAATAGCCTTTTGCATGTATTCAAAATAATCGTAACCTGTTAAGATAATAATATAAATTTGGGGATAATTAGCCTTGACAGATTCAGCCACACTCAAGCCATCCAGCTTAGGCATATTAATATCTAGAAGCAAAATATCAGGTTGAAAGTCTTCTACCACATTTAAAGTTTCTTCACCATCTTCTGCTTCATAAACGTCTGAAATGCCTAAATCTTCTAATGGAATTAATTGTTTAATACCCCTGCGAATGATTGATTCATCATCAGCTATCAATAATTTCAACATAATAACCTACTTCACAAAATTTATTAAGGATTCATAGCCTGCAGCTTTCATTTCTTCTAATGGGATAAAATCAATTGAAGCACTATTAATACAGTACCTCAAACCGCCTAATTCTTCAGGCCCATCTTCAAACACATGACCTAAATGTGAATCGCCTGCACGGCTTCTAACCTCGATTCTACTCATATTATAACTTAAATCTTCATTATATGTTACAACTTCCTTAGCGATGGGGCGAGAAAAAGATGGCCAGCCACAGCCAGAATCAAACTTATCTTTTGAACTAAAGAGAGGTTCACCCGTAGCTACATCGACATAAATTCCCGCTGCTTCATTATCCCAATATTCGTTAGAAAAAGAAGACTCTGTATCATTTTTTTGCGTTACTTTATATTGTATGGCTGTTAATTTATCTTTGAGCTCTTGATCACTTGGCTTTGGATATAGAGCCGGATCAATTAAAGGTTCATTAGCCTTATTCAAATCAATATGACAATAGCCATTGGGGTTTTTCTCTAAATAATCTTGATGATATTCTTCAGCTGGATAGAAATCTTTCAATTCTTCTACTTCTACTTGAATGGTTTTACGATATTTGGCCTGTTCTTTATCTAAGCGAGCTTGAATGATCGCTTGATCAGTAGTTTCAGTAAAATAAATACCTGTGCGGTATTGAACACCGCGGTCATTTCCTTGACGGTTCTTACTCGTTGGATCAACTACTTTTAGATAATAATCTAACAGTCCATCTAAAGAAATGCGCTCCGGATCATAGGTCACCTCAACCGTTTCGGCATGGCCCGATCCTTTAATCACTTCTTCATAACTTACTTCCCTCTTGTTTCCATTCGCATAGCCACTGATTACATCTGCAACACCGTAGACTCTTTCCATATAGGCTTCAACACCCCAGAAACAGCCACCGGCTAAATAAATTTTTTTCAAATCAGCAGAAGAATAATCGATGTCTTTGTTAGGGTTCACTTTGCTTTTAGCTTTCTCTTGATCCAATATGGCGTCAATTTCAGCTAATTTACTGTCATTCACTTTATTGTTAGAACTCACTTGTGAACAAGCGACTAAAAATAGGGCAAACGCCAATAAAACGAATATCTTTTTCATCTTAATTCTCCTTTGCTAAGGCTTCAAACAATTGAGTTAATGTTTCTTTGCGAATTTCACCTGGAATAATCTTTACTGGCACCCCTTGACTATCAATCAAGGCATTAGTTGGCATTGAACGTACTCCATAATTAGCAAAGGTCTGGCCCTCTTCATCTAAAAGTACTTTCATATTATTGTATTCTAGCGAATTAAACCACTCCATAAAATCTTCTTTGTTTTTCTCCCCGTTATAACCAGGAGAAACAATCGTTACAACTTCAAAGTCATTTTCTTGACCAGCTAAAGTATTTAAATCTTCTAAGCCAGCTAAACAAACCGGACACCAGGATGCCCAAAACTTGACATAAACTGGCTTGCCTTTTTGTTCTGCTAAAGAATAATCTTTTCCCTTTAAATCTTTTAAGGTGAAATCATAAGCACTTTCTCTTTTTGAAGATATGCTTGAATCCTCTGAAACTTTATTTGTCTTTTTAAGCTCTTGGGCTGAATTGTTCGATTCGCCATCTGTAGTCTCTTGGTTGGAAGCTAAGGCACAACCACTTGCGATTGAAGCGACAGCTAGTAATAATATAAATTTTTTCATTTCATTTCCTCCTAATTGAATAAGTTATTAAAATAAGCGACTAAGTTGGGAAGTTGATTGGTCATTAGGACGATTCCCATTATCATTACCAAGAAGCCACCTGTTCGTTTGATGGTTACCAGATGTTTTTTGAAAAAGCTAACACGGTCTAACATATAAGTGGATAGAATCGCCATAATCAAAAAGGGAATCATTAGCCCTAATGAGTAAATTAACATCAAGAAGGCTCCGTAAAATTGAGTGTCTCCGCTGGCGGAAGTGACTAAAACAGCTCCTAATATTGGTCCTACACAAGGTGTCCAGCCAAGACTAAAGGAAACACCCATCAGATAGGTTCCTAAGGCTTTTTTCTGTTTTACATTCACTTGTATTCCACGCATACGATCCAGTTTTTTAAAGTGGATGATATCCATTTGGTGGACACCCAGTAAAAAAACTAAAAAGCCTGCAAAGATTAAAATGGAAGAATTATTTAGGGCTTGGCCTAACCATCCTGCGCCAAAACCTAAAATAATAAAACTGGTTGAAAGTCCTAATACGAAGGACATGGTTTTAATAATGCCTCCCTTATTGATTTCGAACTTGCCAATTTTTAATTTTTGATATTCTCCTGCTTCATCCGTCATAAAACCAATATAGACTGGAATTAAGGGGAAGGTACAGGGTGCAAAAAATGACAATAATCCGGCAACAAACACGGAACTGAGTAAAATGTTTTCTCCTATCATAATGTTTTCCTTTCAAAAATGTATTTTTTCTTTATAGCTTAATTATAGAAGTAAGACGAAAGGATTATAATCGAAGATCGTTTTAAAAAACTTTAATTTGATTGTATTATTTATTATTTAATACAATTTATACTCTTCATATAAAAAAGAGCTATTCCAATTCCTTATTGAAGAAAATTGGAACAGCTCTTAATTTCATTGGTTTAAAATCTTATTTATTGAGTTTTGTTAATAAAGCTACCGTCTCCACATGATTAGTGAATGGGAAAAGATCAACCGGTTGAATACTTTTGACTTGATAGCCCGCTTGAGCAAGTAGTTGACAATCACGCGCTTGGGTAGCTGGATTACAAGAAACATAGACAATCTTAGCTGGATCTTGTTCCACTAAGCTTTCAATAAACTGAGGATCCAATCCCTTGCGCGGTGGATCCACTGTCACCACATCAAAACGAATGGCTTCTTGATTCCATCTTGCTAGCCAATCTTCTGCTAAACCCGCTTCAAAATGCACATTATCTATCTGATTGATTTCGGCATTTTTCTCAGCCATTTCGACGGCTTCAACCACTACTTCCATGGCATAGACCGCTTGAGCATGTTTGGCAAGCGCTAAGGATAAGGTGCCTATGCCACAATAAGCGTCCAATACAGTCTCACTGCCATCTAGTTCTGCTGCTGCAATAGCCAGCTGATATAAACGCTCAGCTTGAGGAGTATTAATTTGATAGAAAGATTGTGGTGATATTCGGAAAGTCATCTCTAACATCTGATCTTCAAAATACTCTTTTCCCCATAAACAATAAGTCTCTTTTCCCATAATAACATTTGTTTTGGCGGGATTAATATTTTGAATAATTGATACCAGCTGAGGAATTTTTTTAATCATCTCTTGCATTAATTCTTCAAGTTGAGGAATTACTTTAGCTTTAGAAACTAAAATGACCATTAATTGACCACTATAATGGCCTTTTCTTACAATTAAATGACGCATGCAGCCTTTGTGAGCTTGCTCATCATAAGCCGGAATGTGGTACTTTCTTAAAAGGTCCCGAACCATTAGAATGGCTTGATCAATAGCGGGATCTTGAATATGATAGTCTTCAACTGGAATGAGGTCGTGACTATTTTTTCGAAAGAATCCCGTTTCTAACTTACTTTTAACCATCCGTACTGGAATTTGAGCCTTATTACGGTATCCCCATGGATCATCCATACCCATAGTCGGTTGAATGGTCAATTCTTTAAAATGCCCAATACGTTCAAAAGCATCTCTCACAACCTTTTCTTTAAATGCTAACTGTGCCTCGTAAGACAAATGTTGTAAGGTCATCGTTCCCGTTTGACGCCCGATATCATCGGTTATGGCTACTCGGTCAGGACTTTTATTTACTACTTTTTCTAACTTTCCAAAGCCATATTTTTTTCCGATTTTTATGACTTTAAATTCAATGTCTTCTTGCGGTAAGGCTCCTTCAATAAAGAATGGAAAGCCCTCAATTTTAGCGACACCCAACCCTTCATGAGTTAAATCTTCTACTCTTGCTTGTAAGAGTTGGTTTTTTTCAAAATTATTTGCCATGTATTGCTCCTCTGTTATTTACCTTAGGTTTTGGTTAAAAAGTTTGGGTCTTGAAGTGAAAGGACTAAATAGAGGATTAACTCTCTTTTAACTTAGCAATTTCTAACTCCAATTGTTTTATTTTTTGCTTAAATTGACTTCGTCTCTGCATCAGACTTTGTCGCATTTTCTCGCCTAATTCATCATTTAGAACGTAATCGCGAATGAGATAGGGAAAATCAGATCGTCTTAAGGCCAATTGATTCCTCTTTTCATATAAAGAGACTAACAAGGCATTCCTCACATCGACTAGTTGGCTTAATTTTAATGGAGACGCTTGAGCATAATCTTCATTTAAATGATCTAAAATCAATTGAAGAATCTCTTTATTATCTCTTTTATAGGCAGTCAAGGCTTTTTGATAAAGTACCTCTTGGTGTTTTGTTTGTAAAGGATATAGAAGAGGGTGGACATTAGAAACTATTTGACGGTACATTCCCCGCATCAAGCGCGCCTCTTCTTCTGTTAAAGTATCTTCGTAGATAGAGTGTTCTGCTGATTGTATCTTTTCTTCCGTTTCAATAATTAACTGCTGATAAACAGATAAATCTTTTTCTAACTGTTGCAGTTTTAGCTTTTGATTCTTTTCCTTATAAAGACGTATTATTCTATACTTTCTTTCTAAGAAGACAGCTTGAAAATGAGCTTTTAATAAATTGAGCCATTCTTTACCAAAATTTAAATAAAAGTGCTTTTCTAAATAAAAACAATCCTTATAAATTAATTCATCATACTCAAATACAGCTTGCGATAAATCCACTTGCAACCTCTCAATTTCTTTTTCAAGTAACGAGCGTCCAGGCAGTAAGAAAATTTGACCAAAATGTCCTGTCATTAAAAAGCCCCCTCTCAAAGTCGCTTTGCTCATCTATTGGATTATACATCAAATCATTGGTAAAGACTAAATTGCTTTAACAAGACTTAGTAAAACTTGTTAAAATAGGGCCTGTTCGATAAAATAAGTATTACATTCATTAAAAATAAGTTTTTTAAGATTTTTAAAAGAGAAAGTAGGTAAGTAGATGCGCGTTTTACTTTATTCAGGCAATCTCGAGCAAATCAAACGCTCAGGCTTAGGCAAAGCCATTCATCATCAGCAAAAAGCATTGGAATATATGGGAATCGATTATACCATGAATCCCAAGGACTCTTTTGACCTATTACATATTAATACCTACTTCCCTAAATCCTATCTTTTAGCAGCCAAATGTCGCCGCAAGAATATTCCAGTCATTTATCATGCCCACTCGACTAAAGAGGACTTTGAGAACTCCTTCCGTTTCTCAAATTTTCTAGCACCTAGTTTTAAACAATGGCTGCTAACTTGTTACCGTTTGGGTGATATTCTCATCACCCCTACTCCATATTCTAAGAGCCTGCTTGAAAATTACGGTCTCGATCAACCGATTTATTCTGTTTCTAACGGGATAGACCTATCTAGATTTCAACCTCTAGACACTGAGAAACTTAAGAAAGTTTTCCGTCAAAAGTACGACTATCAGCCTGATGATTTTGTTGTAATGGGGATTGGACTATACTTAAAACGCAAAGGGATTCTTGACTTTGTTGAATTAGCCAAACGGATGCCTCACATTCAATTTATTTGGTTTGGCTATCTTGACTTGCGCTATGTACCGGATGAAATAAAAAAGGCTGTCTCTACGAAATTACCTAACTTAAAATTTGCTGGTTATGTACCTAATGAAGATATACGGGCCGGTTTGTTAGCGAGCAATCTTTATATTTTCCCGACTTTTGAAGAAACTGAAGGTATTCCTGCAATTGAAGCTTGCGCCATGAAAACAGATTTTATTGTGCGTGATATCCCTGTATTTGATGGTTGGCTGGAAGACGGTGTGAATGTTCATAAAGCTATAGATCTTAAAGCCTTTCAAGAAAAAATTCAACTAGCCTATGAAGGCAAACTCCCTTCATTAGTAGAAAAAGCCTATGAAATTGCCATCGAACGCGACCTTCCTCAAATTGGTCGACAGCTATTTTCAATTTATCAAGAAGCTCTGAAAATGAAGGTATAATAATAAATCCCACCGTTGATTAAACCATTGGTGGGGAATTTTTGTCTATATTTTCAAATTTGATTAAAAACTTATCCAGTTGATCTTTATCTCTTGCCTTTTGCGCTTGAGAAATATTAGAAGGATTAAGATAGAAACGAAAAACTTCTTGATCCTCAGCATTTTTAATTTGAATAGCCTCGCCTTCATCAGGATTATCCTTTATACGAGAAACCTGAGGATATTTTGCTCGCCAATATTCAATGGCTTCTTCGGCTACTGCTTGTCTTAAAACTTTATACATTTCTGCTTGATGAGCCGGAATTAAGAAAGCGTCAATTTGAGCCATCTCGTCCATTCTGTTCTTGATGTTTTTCTTTTGCGTTCTCTTTACCATTTAATCAACCTACTATTCTTTAATTGTACGGTATTTTTCTAAAAAGTCTAATTCAAATGATTGTATATAATCTTCTAGCACACAAATAACTGATTGGTCATTATTATTTCCGATTTTATAGCGACATTGCATAGCCAAGTCTTTATCGGCATTATCCATTGCTATACTGTAGTGGACTTGAGCCATCATGCTTTCATCATTCAAAGAATCACCAAAGGCCATCGATTCCTCAGCTTTAATATTGTATTTGTTTTGTAAATAAAGTAAGGCGCTGCCTTTACCACCCTCTTTATTATATACATCTACCCATCCATCTCCTGAAGTAACTGCAGTAACTTCTTGATAACGCTCGTTGATTATACGAGCTAAGACTTTATTGCGGTCAAGTGTATCTTGTGTCGCAATCGCAATTTTTGTTACAACAGAATCTTCAGGCAGTTCAGAAAATTGAGGAATGTAGTTTACATCTTTAGCGTAGCGTGAAATGAAATCAAATAATGGACCCTTAGTGTCTCTAAAATAAGCCGCATCGCCTAATCCTAAAACGGGAGAATAGGCTTGAAATTCATCTAAAAAGTCGATAATTTGGGTAAAACCTTCATATGGAATGCCAATCTTCTTTAAGGTCTGATCATTCTTGACAATGTAATTACCATTATCACAAGCAAAATATAAGTCCGGCCAGACAGACTCTTCAAAGTAATCTGCAATTTTCTGATAAGAATTACCAGTAGCAATTGCCACGATCACTCCTGCTTCTCTTAACCGTTTCAGAACGCGGTTAAAGCGATCCCGATCATAAGTCTTGTCAGTCCTGAGGAGTGTTTCATCAAGGTCAATAGTGATGAGTTTTAATGTCATAGAAATTAATGCTCCTTTTTAATTATTGCTAGAATAAAGTGTTAAACATTTATCATATTGCATCCCTACTGATTATAACATTTTTTTAAGAATCATCATCCTTTATTAATCGCTAAAGTCTACTTTTTGAACATACCAGATATCGAACGTGTGATAACTCGGCCTATCTCGCGACCAACCTGACTCATCATATTTTTAGTAAAGCGGTCAAAATTTGAATCCGTCCGTCTTGAAGCTGTTTTGCCTGACTTCTTAAGCTGTTTAGCTAATTCTGCTTCCAGCTCTTTAATGCGTTGGTTGGTTGAGAGGTCCTCTGCTTTGCCATCAATCGATTCAATCATTTCTTCTTGTGTTTCTTGCATAGCTTGATTTAATTGTTCGTGAGCAGACTCACGATTAATTGTTTCACTATATTTATCTAAGAGTTGTGAGTGGTTAATCGTCTTCAAAATAGTTTGAGGGTCAACAAGGCCCAACTTACTCATCGGAGGATAAATCATAACTCGTTCAGCAACATTTGGTGTGCCTTTTGAATCTAGAGTAGAAACAACAGCCTCTCCGGTGGCTAACGCTTGGAGCACTTTTTCCAAATCAACAGCTGAAGATTCTGCTTGTCGGAAAGTTTGGCTCACTGCTTTGACCACTTTAAGTTCCTTTGGTGTAAATGCTCTTAAGCCATGTTGAATTCGATTGCCTAATTGTGAAGACACACTGTCTGGAAGGTCCATAGGGTTTTGAGTGACAAAAAAGATGCCTACCCCCTTGGAGCGAATTAAGCGAACCATCAATTCTATCTTTTCAACCAGCACCTTCGGAGTTCCATCAAACAAAACATGGGCTTCATCAAAAAAGAAAACCATTTTAGGTTTAGCTAAATCGCCCACTTCCGGAAGACTGTCAAAGAGCTCTCCTAGGAGTGCTAACAAGACCATGGCATAAAGTGTGGGAGTTTGATAGAGCTTGCTGGCATTCAAAATGTTTATAATGCCTTTTCCTGATTCATCTACCCTTAATAAATCTTCAATCTCTAGACTAGGCTCAGCAAAAAAAGCATCAGCTCCTTGCTGTTCTAAAACTACAATACTGCGCAAAATAACACCAATGGATGCTTTGGAAATATTCCCATAACTACCGCTTAATTCTTTGGCATGTTCGCCTACGAAATTTAGCATTGCTCTTAAATCTGTTAAGTCAATCAATAAAAGCCCTTTTTCGTCTGCTACCGAAAAAACCACATTCAAAATACTAGTTTGTGTCTCATTTAAACCTAATAGGTTGGCTAATAAAATGGGTCCCATTTCTGAAACAGTAACTCTCAGTGGCAGCCCTGATTGCCCATGGGCATCCCACAGTTCGATAGGAAAAGCTTGATTATCATAATTTTCATAGTGAGTGGCTTGTAATCTTTCAATAAATGCTTGAGAACTACCCATCTCAGCCAAAGATATCAAATCGCCTTTAATATCTGATAAAAACACAGGTATGCCAGCTAAACTTAGCTGTTCAGCTATAACTTTTAAGGTAACCGTTTTACCCGTTCCGGTCGCTCCCGCTATAAGACCATGTCGATTTAACTTGTCTAAGCTTAATCCAACCGCTTGTGAGCCGTATCCAAACATAAGTTGTGTATCCATGTTAAGCCTCCTCTACTATTCACACTCTCAATTTTAGCATACTCTTATTTACTCATCACCCAATTATCTAACATTTATTAGATTTGTTAGACACAAAAAACAACCCCTAAAAATATTAGGGATTGTTTTCAAAAATCTATTTGTCTTTAAATTGATTTCTTTTTCTTAGAGCAATCAGTAGCGCTCCCCCAACTACTAAAATGCCTGCGACTAAGTAAATCACTTTTGAAGTTGTTTCACCAGCTGTTGGTAAATTGCCTTTTTCAGCTTCTTTACGATCGGTTGACTTTTTAACAACAACTGCTTTCCCATCCTCTTGAGTTTGAGTGGTTGTTGATTGATCAGTTTTGGCGTCTTTGTATACTAAGGCTACAATACCAAGGCCTTTGCTTTCAACAGTGGCTGTTTCTCGGTTAAGGCGTACTTTTAATCCTTCAACTTGTTGGCCCATAACTTTCATGGCTAAAAGTTGACTATTAATTGGACGGGTAGGAAGTTTGATTATTGTTGGATTTTCCAATTTTATTTCACTACCGTTTTGATTAAAAGCTTTGATTTCATAAGCTACAAAATCTTTACCTTTCAATTCAGAAGGGAGATTAGCGGCATTTAAATCAACTTTTTGAATAAGAACCTTCTCCACATTTTTAGCGTCTGCCTTGGTTAAGAGGACTTGTCCTCCATTTTCTAAGTCCTTAAAGACCATTTCAGGAACGGTCGCTTCTTCGGTAACAGTCGTTTCCTCAACAGTTGTGGTAGTTGACTCTTGTGTAGTTGATGCTAGTGTCGTAGTTGTTGGCTCTATTGATGTAATCACTTCTTCAGTTGTGGTTGTCGGCTCTGGCGTAGTTGAAGGCTCATCAGTCGTAACATTTTCTTCCAACTGATAAGCTAGTTCAACTTTTTGGTTTGCAACCACTTCAATCGTTTCTGGAGAGAATTGATCTGCACGGTAAACTTCAGGAATAGAAACAAACTGGACTTCATAACTACCTACAGGCACTTCTTCAATTAAAGCTATTCCATTCTTGTTAGTTTCAACAGTCAACTCGCCAATTTGCATTTGCACATTTGCAACAGCTTGACCTTGACTATTGCTGACAGCTATTGAAACTTGACCCACCTCAGCTTCTTTTTGAATAGTCACAGCTTGTAACTCTGGCGCTTCATTTTCTACAGCTACATCTATTAGATTGCCTTGGGCTACATATCCTTCAGGGGTTTGACTGACTTGGTATTGGTAGTTACCTAGAGCAAGATCACTAGCTGAGGCTAGACCTTGACTATCAGTCGTTATTTCCTGTTCTTGGCCATCTTCAGTATTGATTAAGCGTATGCTCACACCTTCTACCGCTTCAGCCTTTTGATCTTGAACTTTAATCGTCAAAACCGCTTTGGGATCCTGTGTCGTCGTAGTTGGCTCTTCTGTAGTAGGTTCAGCAGTTGTAGTCGGTTCCATTGTTGTAGTCGGCTCTTCTATTTCAAATGTTAAATCAGTAGGCTGATTAACTGAAACTTCAACCCTTTGAACATTGGACTCTAAATCAGCATTTCCTGAAGTCGTCACCAAGGTAACATCGTAATCACCCACTGGCAATGAATCAATAAAGATAGAGCCATTGTCATCAGTCGTATAAACTTGGTCTAACACTTGAACTTCAGCTTGGGGAATTGCTTGACCTTGAGTATCGGTAACTAAGATATTCAGTTGACCAACTTGGTCTAACTTGGTAATACCAATTACTTGACGATTTTCTTCATTAGCAGAAACTTGTGTTTCTAATAATGTTCCTTGAGCTGAATGTGTTTCCGGTGTTTCGATTACTTGATATTGGTAATTGCCAGTGGGAATATCAGAAGCTTGAGCGACACCTAATTGGTCGGATACTAATTCTTGTTTAAATTGAGGATCATCCCGTTTGGTCAATTCAATCTTAACTCCTTCAACCGGTGCTTCCTCTTGATCATATACTTCGATTTGTAAATCAGCTTTAGCTTCTACAGTTGTTTGAGAAGTTGTTGAATCTTCGATAACACCTGACAATATCAAAGGAAAGTCGTAAGTTTGACCTGAGTAAATCTCAACATTTTCTTCAATTTCATATCCTGACATTGCTTCTGGTAATCGACCAAAATTCATTACATAGTTACCAGTAGGAACTTCTTGAAATTGAGCGATCCCTTGTTCATCGGTTAAAACTTCCTGCCCATTGATCACTATTCCTACATTCGGAACGACATTACCCACACTGTCCTTAAGAATTACATTAACGTTTCCTAATTCGTCAGCAACTTCTGTTTGACTGTTTTCTTCACTATTATCAGCTTCTTGACTACTGTCTGCAGTTGGTGATTCAATCTTTGGTACTTGAGGGTTTTGAACTTGATCACCGACTAAATAAATGTTAAAAATCGGAGGTGTTTCTAAATAATTGCCGTCAATTGTAAAGGCATAATCATATACTATCGTTTGATCGGCCAACTCAACAATTTCTCCTGAATCCTCAGCAATTTCATCAGCCTTCTCTTGTTTTTCTTGAACGATTTGAACTTGATAAGGTCGAACTGATTGTCCTCCCCTTTGAAACTTCCCGTCATCATATAAACGGAAGATATATTCACCAGCAGTCAATTCAATTGGTTGCTGTTCAGTATTGTCACTACGATAAGAATAAACAACCTCTTGACTTGCTATATCAATAATATCATAGGAAATCTCTTTTTGAGCTTGGGGGACATTCTCATCTACTTGTAAAAAAATATTAAAAGTAGGCTCTACAAAATTTTCTTGTGCTTGCGTTTCAACTTGAGCTAAAACTTCTTGGGTTTGAAATATTGGTACTGCCAATAGGTTGCTCACTAGAACAAATGATAAAATATTTTTTCTCTTAAACATCTTGATAACCTCCTTAAATACTATGTTTCGTCTACAATTATACTTTACCATAAATCAAGAGCCAACGACCTTAGAATGCTTAATTATCAAAATTTATAAAGGTTTTTACTAAATTTCATCAATCTTTCTTCAAATTTGACAACTACTCCTGATTTAAAACTTTGACTATCTTTACAAAAAAATTTGCATAAAAATGTGCTATTGATTATAATTTAGCTAGATGTTCATAAGGGAGTAACTTAAGATAGATGATATCTTGGCTGTATCAACAACGTTAAGTAGTTTTACTACTGGTACAGTCTGAAATAGTGAGACTTATGCCATTGAGCGCAGCTTTGTGTTGCCCAAGTGGCATGAGTCTTTTTTCTATTCGAAGTCAATCTTATAAACACGTTAAATTAAAGGGGGAAAGTGGATGTCTAGCAAAGATTTTGTTGCTTATACTAAATCAAATCAAGAGATTATAAGCGAATTAGATACCGATATTAAGAGCGGATTAAGTCAAACAGAAGTAAAAAAGCGTTTGGAGCAATACGGTGAAAACACCTTGAAAGAAGAAGAAACAAGGTCTCTTCTACAAAAATTTGTAGACCAATTTAAAGATTTTATGATCATTGTTCTGTTAGTTGCTTCTGTCATATCTGCATTTGTTGGATATATGGAGGGAGAAGGACCAACTGATTCAATTATTATTCTGATTGTTGTCCTATTAAATGCAGTGCTTGGAGTTTTCCAAGAGGCTAAGGCCGAAGATGCCATTAACGCCTTGCGTGATATGTCTTCACCTGAAGCCAACGTATTACGCGATGGAGAATATATGAAAATCAAATCAACTGAACTTGTTCCTGGTGATGTAGTTAGTTTAGAAGCTGGTGACATCGTTCCTGCGGACATACGCTTAGTTGAAACCAATTCCTTAAAAGTCGAAGAAGCGGCACTAACTGGCGAATCTGTTCCAGTTGAAAAACATGCCGAAGCGGTTATTGAAAAAGAAGCTGGGATTGGTGATCGATCCAATATGGCTTTCTCTTCAACCAATATTACCTATGGGCGCGCTTTAGGAATCGTCACTCACACAGGGATGGATACAGAAGTTGGACATATTGCAGCCATGTTGTCTTCGACGGAAAAGCAGCTCACTCCACTTCAAAAAGACCAAGAAAAATTGGGTAAAACACTTACCTATTTAATTATCGCAATCGCTATCATAACTTTTATTGTTGGTGTCTTTCTTAAAGGATTCTCGCCAATTCAAATGTTATTAGTTTCTATTTCATTGGCAGTTGCCGCTATTCCAGAAGGCTTACCTGCTATTTCAACCATTATTCTATCTTTAGGCACGCGAACCATGGCTGCCAGAAATGCCTTGGTAAGAACTCTTCCTGCTGTTGAAACTTTAGGATCAACTATGGTTATTTGTTCAGACAAAACCGGTACTTTAACACTGAATCAAATGACTGTTGAAAAGGTTTATTATGATGGTCAATTGCATTATGCTCAAGATCCACTTGATAATAATGGTAAATTTATTTGCTCTTTCGCTTTCCCTAATGACTCTAAAGTCGATGCTCAAGGAAATGTCAACGGTGACCCTACTGAAACAGCCCTCATTCAATACGCCTTAGACCATGGGATGGATCTCAAAGGACAATTAAGACAATTCCCTCGAGTAGAGGAAATTCCTTTTGATTCAGGCCGTAAATTAATGTCAACCATTCATGAGACCGATGATGGCCGTTATCTAGTCTTTGTTAAAGGAGCTCCTGATCAATTAATTAAGCGCTCAAGCTCTATTCAAAAAGCCCAAGAAGTTACTGCAATGACTGCGGCTGATCGAGAAGAAATTATAGAAGTCAATGCTAAATTAGGTCGGCAAGCATTAAGAGTTTTAGCAGGTGCCTATAAAATAATTGATGAGATTCCCGCTGAAGTTACAACGGAAACCTTAGAAAAGGACCTAGTTTTCACTGGTTTAGTCGGTATGATTGACCCAGAAAGAACAGAAGCCAAAGCTTCTATTGAAAAAGCGCGTATGGCTGGTATTCGTACTGTCATGATCACAGGAGACCACGCAATGACTGCTCAGGCCATTGCTGAACGTTTAACTATCTTAGACCCAAATGACAGCGAAAATGAACGTCACGTAATGACCGGAGCCCAATTAGATGAAATTACAGACGATCAGTTAGCTAAAGAAGTTGGAAATTACTCAGTTTATGCTAGGGTTTCACCAGAGCATAAAGTGCGTATTATCCGTGCTTGGCAAGCCAATGATGCCGTTGTCTCAATGACCGGTGATGGAGTTAATGATGCGCCATCTCTTAAACAAGCCGATATTGGTGTCGGTATGGGTATCACTGGTACAGAAGTCTCTAAGGGTGCTTCAGACATGGTCTTAGCTGATGATAATTTCCAAACCATAGTTGTAGCAGTCGAAGAAGGACGAAAAGTATTTGCTAATATCCAAAAAGCTGTTCAGTTCTTACTTTCTGCTAACCTTGGAGAGGTGATCACTTTATTTACAGCCACTTTATTCGGTTGGGTGATTTTAGAACCAATTCATATCCTGTGGATTAACTTAGTAACGGATGTCTTCCCTGCTATCGCATTAGGTATGGAGAAAGCAGAGTCTGATGTAATGTCACACCGTCCACGTACTAAAAAAGATTCTTTCTTATCCTTTGGGGTGGCACCCTCTATCCTTTATCAAGGGATTCTAGAAGCTTTAATTACGCTATTCGTATATTGGTATGCTGCTGAAGGCCCAATGCAAACATCCTTAATAGGAGAGGAACGACACGTTCTTGCTGAGACTATGGCCTTCATTACACTTGGTTTAATCCAACTATTCCATTCATATAACGTCAAATCCGTTTTCGCTTCCCTATTCAGCCGTAATCCTTTTGACAACAAGTGGCTAAACTTAGCCTTCTTAGTATCCGGAGCAATGCTTTTAGGTGTTGTATTAATTCCTGGTATCAGTCAATTCTTTGATGTTCATGCTTTAACAGCTGGACAATGGGGAATTGTTGTCGCAGCCGCCCTCTCAATTGTGGTGGTGGTAGAAATTGTTAAATTTATTATGCGTTTAAGTGGGTTCGCTGACAAATATAATCAATAAGCCTATCAAAAAAGCTGGGACAAAAGGACCTCTCAGCCACCTCAATATTTACAGCGAGCCTAGATTGGAAAGTAACTTTCCAATCTAGGCTCGCTGCTTTGGGTATTTACGTAGATTATTGGCCATAAATATCCGCTCGACATCGGTCTTAGAAAAGCTATTACGACCGTTAAATATCGCTTGATAAGTGGTGTGTTTTTCTTAACGAGGAATAAAATCCTGGCAATTTTTCGGTGATACTTTTGAGACGACGGCGTTCTTTTTGCGTTCATCCGCTCCGGCAACAGTTTGCGATTCAATCGCTCAGTTAAGCGTTTCAATTTCTTCACTTAAGAGCTGCTGAATCTCAGATTGAATCTGTTTGACTACCTCATGAATCCGCCTAAACACTATGATTTTCAGGGAATAAACAATCCATTTCCAGTAGCAAGCAAGTTTGATTCATAGTATACTGTTGCTAGATAGAAAGCCCCTCCTAAATGGCTTTGTGATTACTACGATTACAGCAGGAAACGCTTTCTTTGTTTATATTGTTAAAGAAAAAGTCCGATTAACGATTATATCGTTGACCGGACTTTCTTTAATTATTCAAGGCTTTTGTCCCAGCCCCTTGTTTTATTCTCTAACTTGACCAGAACCTTCAATGAGGTATTTGTAAGTAGTCAGAGCCTCTAATCCCATAGGCCCTCTGGCATGAAGTTTTTGAGTTGAGATACCAATTTCTCCTCCGAATCCGAAGACTTCACCATCCGTAAAACGCGTCGAAGCATTTACATAAACAGCTGCCGAATCGACATCATTCATAAAATCTTGCGCCACTGAATAGTCTTGCGTAATAATAGCTTCGGAGTGTCCAGTTGAAAAACGGCTGATATGGTCAATCGCTTGGTCATAATTTTTTACAATTTTTATTGCCACTACTAAATCTAAGAACTCTGTCTCATAATCTTCCTCACTAACCTGTACGGAATATGGCAATAAGTCACGTGTTTGCTCATCTCCTAAGATTTGAACATTGGCATCAAACAAGGCATTTCCTATTTGTGGTAAGTAAGCCTTAGCGAAAGCCTCATCAACAATGATTGTCTCAACAGCATTACATACAGAAGGACGTTGTGTTTTAGCATTGACAACAATCGTCTGAGCCATTTTAAAGTCTGCTTTTTCATGTATATAAATATGGACATTGCCTACTCCCGTTTCTATAACAGGAACAGTGGCATTTTTCACCACATTTTGAATTAAACCTGCTCCTCCTCTTGGTATTAAGCAGTCAACATAATGATTCATTTGCATGAGTTGAGTAACTAACTGTCGATCAGGGTCTGTCATTAACTGAACACAGTACCTAGATAAGCCAGCCATTTCAAGGCCTGCTTGAATGGCTTCAACAATTGCTCGGTTGGTGGCGATGGCTTCTTTACCTCCTCGTAAAATAACAGCATTTCCTGCTTTTAGACATAAACCAGAAGCATTCGCTGTCACATCGGGACGTGATTCATAAATAATGCCAATTACACCTAGTGGGACAGGTCTTTGACTAATGCGCAAGCCCAATTCATTCACCCATTGCTTGCGTGTGTTAGCTAATGGATCTGCTAACTGAGCTATTTTTCGAATACCTGCTACCATTGATGCAAAACGCTTTTCATCTAGGGTTAATCGCTCGATCATGGCAGCTACCATGCCATCCGCACGCGCGTTCTCCACATCTTGAATATTTTGCTCTAAAATACTTTCTTGCTTTTCTTCTAAAGATTGAGCCATAGCTAATAAAGCTTGGTTTCTCGCTTGACTGCTTAACTTACGTAATTTTTCAAAGCTTTCTTTTGCTCTTTTTCCAATGGTTAATAATTCGATCGATGTTGCCATTTTATTTATCCCCTTTCCGATGGAAAAAAGTTCCAATACTTTTACCTTTTAGAATATCAAAAATTATCGAAGGATCGGCTCCTGAGGTAATGACTAAGGATGAATCGGTAGTAAAGATGACCTCGGCTGCATTCAATTTAGTAGCCATACCTCCAGTTGAAAATTCTGAGCCTTTTCCCATTGCCATTTGCTGAATTTCTTGTGTGATTTCAGTCACTTGATCAATTAACTGAGCATGAGGGTTTTGTTGTGGGTTTGAGTCATATAAACCATCAACATCTGAAAGAATAATTAAAAGATCAGCATCTGTAATTTTAGCTACAATAGCAGATAAGGTGTCATTATCACCAAACTTGGTTTGATGATTTAACTCCTCAACTGCTACCGCATCGTTTTCATTAATAACGGGGACAATTTTTCGTCTTAATAAGGTATCCATGGCTACTTGAACATTTTGTAGCGATTGAGGATAATCAACTACATCTCGTGTTAAAAGAATTTGGCCGACATTCACGCCATAATATTTAAAGAAGCGAGAATAGTGTCCCATTAATAACGTCTGACCGACAGCTGAAGCTGCTTGTTGGTCTGCAATGGTAGTTGGATAATTGGCTTCATTTAAGTCCATACTCCCTACACCAATAGCTCCCGAGGAAACAATGACAACTTCTTTACCTTCTTGGATCAAACTAGCACAGACATAAGCTAAGCGATCTAATTTAGTGAAATTAATCCCTTCATCGGACAATATTGTGTTTGTTCCTAACTTAATAATAATTCGTTTTGCATTTTTTAAATCACTACGTTTCATTCTCTACCCTCTTTTACAATTCAATAGCCTTATTATAGGAAAGTTTCATGTCTGGGTAAAGTATCCATACTATTCTCTTTGAAAAGTGAAAATCCCTTTACAATTTTAATTTCCCTTTTTAGCCGCTGATAATTCTAGCTTTGATAAATAATTTCCTAAAGCTCGATTGTAAACTCTTCGCTCTAAAATAATTGATTTTTCTTTCTGGTATTCTCTTTCCAAGAAATCATAATAAGTCCCTGGCGTTTGGATTCCAACCAAAGGGGAAAGAGCCAACCCTATTTCCTTAATAATATCATCAGAAAATAAAACACAATTTGTCCAAAAAACAAAATATGTTTGAAATTGCCCTTCTTTGAATTTATAAAATTTTGTATATTTAGTTTGACGCATCAATTTTCCTACAAAAGAATTTAGGACTGTCTTGGATTGAGGATGCCAATTAATTGTTTTTTCTTTAATGCCATTCAACTTTTCCTCTAACTGCTGGGCTTGTTGTTTAGAAAGCGCGATATCATATTCTACAATCGTCAGACGATTTTTTAATGAAAAGGATAGATATTCTGAACGATCAATTAAGGCCAAGACACCTTCTCCACTTGTATCCAACAAATTTCTAGTGTCATCATCTTGATTGCCATAAAAATAAACAGTATCTTTATATGCAATGTTCATATGACCCACCCTATCAAATGTTGATTTTCCAACAGGTATTTGGATAGTAATTAAATTGTCTTCTTGCTTTGGCAAGTCATTTTCATTAGCCAAAAGTGACGCTCTATAATCGGATTCAATATCTTGGGTCGTGTCTATCAGTATTTCATCTACTTTTCTAATTAACTTCTGAGGAAACAAAGCTGAAAAGAGCACTGGCAAGGGTAGGCGTAGACTTCTTCGCCAAATATGCTGCTTTTCAAGATCAAGTAGGTTAAAGCCCCCATCATATAGATAGCTGATTCCAAGAAAAATAAGGTAGATACCCAAACGAAGCAAAGCAGGATAACCCTGATTCATTATTAAAATACTATCAATAGCAAATATAAAATTCGCAATTGCAAAAGCTAAACGTTGATAACGCTCAAAGGCCTTATCTTTAAACATTAGGTAATAAGAAAAGAAATTTAAGAGAGCCAATAATAACTGATAAATTCCTACGCAACGCACCATCCATAAATAAAAATTGGGCGAATTAGTCAAGAGTCCGCATGCAAAAATAATCTGCCCTAGACTTATTATTGGTGGTGAAAACCTCACTTTTGATGAGTTATTAAATATATGACCCAATAGATACGCCAGAAAATCTACCCCTCCAATTATTAAGATGATTATAGCTAGACCATTTAAAAGTATATTTGCAATTTTTAGCTTAAACAGCAAGAGAGCTATGCCCAGCGCTGATAAAATTAGACCCTCTAAAATATATGAATAATTTTTCTTATTTATTATTCTCATCCCTTTTTTCTCTTTTCAATTACTTTTATATTTTAGCATAGACGCTAAATAAATTTACTTACCTTATATTGATCTCAAACATGATGGTTGCTCTTAAACTTTTGTTCTATATGTTATACTTATTTCAAAATATAAGTTAGGAGCTCAATTATGTTTAAAAACCCCTATGTGAAATATGTTTATGATGATCTTCAAGCAAAATTCAGTGAACAAGCCGAGTATCTGCAGGCAGTTAAAGCGTTTTTATCCGCCATCGAGCCCCTAGTTGAACAAGATGAAAGTCTAGAAAAAGAAGCGATACTTGAGCGTATGGTTACACCGGAAAGAATCATTAAATTCCGAGTCCCTTGGCAAGATGACCAAGGTCAAGTCCATGTAAACTGGGGGTATCGTATCCAGCATTCTTCTTTACTTGGCCCCTACAAAGGAGGCTTACGTTTTGATACACAAGTTAATGAGAGTGTAATGAAATTTTTGGCTTTCGAACAGACTTTGAAAAATGCCCTGACTGGTCTACCTATGGGAGGTGGTAAAGGAGGAAGTGATTTTTCAACACGTGGTAAATCTGATCAAGAGATTATGCGCTTTTGTCAATCCTATATGACTGAACTAGCTAAACATATTAATGAAAAAATAGATGTTCCTGCCGGTGATATCGGCGTTGGAAAGCGTGAAATTGGTTATATGTATGGCCAATATAAACGCCTTAAGGGGGTTGAGCTAGGAAGCTTGACTGGAAAACCTATCTTGGCTAATGGATCACTTGGTCGAGAAGAAGCCACTGGGTACGGTCTCATCTATTTCCTTCAAGCCATGTTAAATGAAGAGAAGGAACAAATATCACAGAAACGCTTTATGATCTCAGGGCTTGGAAATGTTGGTTTAAATGCTATCAAAAAGGTTATGCAATTAGGTGGAATGGTATTAGCTGTATCCAACAGTCAAGGATCGCTTTATGATCCAAGAGGCATCAATATTAATCACTTAGAAGATATTCTTGCGCACCATAAGAAAGACCTATCTATTTACACTCAAGAGTTCCCTCATGCTTCTTATTCACAAGACTCAATCTGGTCGCGTCAAATTGCAGCAGATATTGCCCTACCTTGTGCCACACAAAATGAAATAAATGCTCATCAAGCCAGAAACTTAATCGCTAATGGTGTGCGTTTTTTAGCTGAAGGTGCCAATATGCCATGCATGTCGGAAGCTATTGAGGTGTTCAACCAGAGTAAAGATTTTATTTGGGCTCCAGCTAAAGCAGCTAATGCGGGAGGAGTGGTTGTTTCTGGTTTAGAAATGTCACAAAACGCAATGCGTCTCCAGTGGTCTTTTGAAGATGTCGATCACAAACTACAAGCAATTATGTCTGATATCTTTGCTAACTGTAAAGAAACTTGTTTAAAGTTTGATTTGGGTAAGAATTATGCAACTGCAGCAGATATAGCCTCTTATCAAAAAATTGTTCAACTCATTCAGATGCATGGCCTGATATAATTAAAAATTAAAAGTGTAGGTGAAAATTTCACCTACACTTTTAATTTTTGCTTAAGTTTTTAGACTAACCTATCTGCCTTTGTACCAAGGTCTTCCAATCTTTTTTACGATAGATATAGAAGCCCCATACTACAATCAACATATTAGAAACCAGCATAGAAATCCAAATACCTGTCGATCCTAAGTCTGTAAAGTAACGCAGGTACATGACAATTGGTACACGGATAAACCATAAACGTCCCAAGGTCATTAACATAGAATATTTGGTTTGACCACAGCCTTGGAAAAAACCATTGAGGGCAGCAAATAAACCCATAAAGAAAATAATGAAAGCTGTATAAGCTAGGTACTCTTTGGCTTGCATCCAGAGGTCGCTATCTGCTGATTCTTTAATGAAGATACTTAAAATCGGTTGTTGGAAAAGAATCATCAAAGCAGAAGAGATTACCGACATAAACAAAATGAAAATAATAGCTCGTTTAAAAATTTGATTGGCGCGAGTATAGAGTTTGGCTCCCATATTTTGACCAACGATTGAAGTAAGTGCCATCCCTACTCCCATTTGCGGTTGCATCACAATATCTGAAATACGATTAACCATAGAAAAAGCTGCCAGTGTATTTGTTCCGTATGAGGTAATCAAAGCGTTCATAACCGTAAATCCTAATGAAGACCCCCCATAACCTAAGAAAGATGGTAAAGCCAATTTCATAATATGTTGACTGGTTGGCCAATCAAAGCGAATCCCCTTCAATTGAGGTTGAATTCTAGATTGTTGGCTAACTACATAAATAGCTAGCACAATTAATACAATCTTAGATACAACAGTAGCCCAAGCAGCACCTGCTATTCCCCAACCTAAACCAGGAATATTAAGTATTGGGACTTTGTCATAAATAAATATAGGATCTAATATAATATTGATTGTCATCGAAATAGCAGAAATAGCCGTCATAATTTTGGTGTTCCCTTGAGCATTTAAGATGGCCTGGTAGGTGAAGTAAGCAAAATCAAAGGCAAGACCAATAAAACTTATTTTAAAATAAATAATTGATTTGTCTAAAAAACTTCCGCTTCCGCCCATAACTGACAGCATCCAAGGAGTTGCTAGATAACCTAAGAAAGCAAGAACAATACCCAGACTTAATGTCAACAGCAAGGTATTATCTACATATACTTGAACTCGTTCATACTGTTTAGACCCTAAAAAGTTTGATAAAAGAGCTGTGGCTGCTACTCCTATTCCCATGCCTAATGAAATAAAAAAAAAGTTTAAAGGCCACGAAAAAGCAGAGGCTGCAAAATCCTCAGCGGAAAGTTGAGCCAAAAATAAACCGTCTGCCACAGTATAAAAGGTACGTACCAAATTATTAATCATTAAGGGGGCCGAAATTGTTAAGATAACTTTCCACATAGGGCCATGCGTTAGAAAATCCCTGTTATTAATCTTTTGCTTCAATCTTAAACACTCCTATAAGTAAAAGAGTCAATCAGCAGGGTGCTAACCGACTCCTTTGATTTATTAAACGAACCCCTAAATTCTAGCGACACCTTCTTCAACTGCACAATCTGCTACAGCCTTAGCTACAGCATCTGCCACTCCATCCGCTAGGGGTGAGACAATGATATTGTCCGGGCGTAAGTCTTCTTCAGCTACCATTTCTGCAATTGCGATAGCTGCTCTTTCCTTCATTTTATCAGTAATTTCTTTTGCACGCACTGATAAAGCTCCTTTAAATATTCCTGGAAAAGCTAAAACATTATTAATTTGATTTGGGTAATCTGATCTGCCCGTTCCAACTACTTTAGCACCTGCTGCGATTGCATCTTCAGGCATAATTTCAGGAACCGGATTTGCCATAGCAAAAATTAATGGTTCATTCATAGATTTTACCATTTCTTTACTCACAACATCTGGGGCAGAAACGCCAATTAAGACATCTGCTCCTTTCAATGCATCCGCTAGTTCACCTTGCATTTTACTAGAATTTGTCAATTTTGCAATAGCTGCTTTTGCTGGATCTAAATCTGGATTCCCATCACAAATAATCCCTTTACGATCTACCATAATGATTTCGCCAAAATTCATTTGAATTAATAATTTGGCAATGGCAATTCCTGCCGCTCCTGCACCGTTAATAACCATTTTCAATTTACCCATAGGTTTTTTGGTTAGTTTAATAGCATTAATCAAAGCTGCTGCTGTTACAATAGCTGTACCGTGTTGATCGTCGTGGAAAACAGGAATGTCAGTGCGTTCTTTTAGCTTAGCTTCAATCTCAAAACAAGTGGGTGCTGAGATATCTTCAAGATTAATCCCGCCAAAACTTTTAGAAATCATAGCGATTGTATCAACGATTTCATCAACGTTTTTGCTATCCACACATATTGGGAAAGCGTCCACATCGGCAAAGCGTTTGAATAGGGCACATTTGCCTTCCATGACTGGCATGCCAGCTGCTGGACCAATATCTCCCAAACCTAAAACCGCTGTCCCATTTGTTACAACTGCTACTAGATTGTTACGACGCGTTAATTTAAAAGATTCTTCATAATCTTTAGCTATCACACGACAAGGTTCAGCTACTCCTGGAGAGTAAGCTAAAGATAAATCTTCAGCTGTGTCGATATTCACACGACTATTTACTTCAATTTTACCAGCTACATCATAATGTAATTTTAAAGATTTTTCAAAAATATCCATTTTAACTTCCTTTCTAATTAGACCATTGTAGACGGATCAACTAAACGATCAAACTCTTCTGCTTCTAGATAGCCTAGAGCTAAGCAGGCTTCTTTAAGTGTAGTATCTTCTTTGAAAGCTTTTTTAGCAATCTCAGCCGCTTTCTCATAACCGATATGTGTATTTAACTTAGTCACAAGCATAAGCGATTGATCAACTAGTTCTTTCATACGACCTTCATTCACTTCAATTCCTACTAAACACTTATGATCAAATGAAGCAATCGCATCAGATAACAATTGAACGGATTGAATAAAGTTATAAATCATCACTGGCATATAGACATTCAATTCAAAGTTCCCTTGTGAATTAGCCAAGCTCATTAAACTATCATTAGCCATCACTTGAGCTGCCACCATTGTTAATGCTTCACATTGAGTGGGATTCACTTTTCCAGGCATGATAGAAGAGCCCGGTTCATTGGTTGGTAAAGTAATCTCCCCAATACCACTGCGTGGTCCGGAAGCTAGCCAACGGACGTCATTAGCGATTTTCATCATATCGCTTGCCAAGGCTGCTAGTGCCCCATGTGTAAAGACTAATTCGTCTTTGCTCGCTAGAGAATGAAATTTATTTGATGAAGTAACTATTGGTAAATCCGTTATTTCAGCTAAGACTTGTGCTACTTTTTCAGCATAACCTTCTGGTGTGTTGAGGCCTGTTCCGACTGCTGTTCCCCCTAATGCCACTTCATAAAGAGGTTGTAAACTTAAGTCAATCATCCTTTTGGATTGTTTAATCGATGACAACCACCCGCTGACTTCTTGTCCAAAGGTAACGGGTGTAGCATCCTGTAAGTGGGTTCTTCCATTTTTAACAACATGGCGGTACTTTTCTTCCATCATGCTTAAAGTATCCATGATATGATCTAGTACTGGAAACAATTGCGAATGGATTTTTACTAATGCGGCCAAATGCATGGCTGTTGGAAAAACATCATTCGAAGACTGAGACTTATTGACATGATCATTTGGATGAAGTAATTGTTTACCTACAAGCTCGTTTCCACGATTGGCAACTACTTCATTGACATTCATATTAGATTGAGTGCCTGAGCCTGTTTGCCAAACAATTAATGGGAAATGTTCATCTAAATCGCCTGCTAAAATTTCGTTACAAACCTGCTGAATCAGTTCTGAGCGTTCTTGATCGAGTACGCCTAAAGCCTGGTTGGCAGTTGCGGCCGCTTTTTTAACTAAAGCAATGGCGCAAATAACATCCCGAGGCATTTTTTCACTACCAATCTCAAAATTTTGATAAGATCGCTGCGTCACTGCCCCCCAATACCTATCTGCTGGAACCTGAATTTCTCCAAGCGAATCATGCTCAATTCTAACTTTCACAAGCCTTCCTCCTTTTAAAATATATAACATTTAGCTTATATCACCAATTATACACTCTAAGTTCTAAAATGAAACCCTTTACAAAAAATATTTTACTTTTCCCTCAAAATATCTAAAAAAGCAGTGACGGCTTTTGATTGATAGCGGTCTCTCTTCCAATAGAAATTAACCGGTCGTTTAGCATTTTCACTCTCTAAACGATAGTATTTAACTTGGTCAGTATGACTAATATGTTGGATCAAGGCTTCTCCAATGAAGGAAACGGCGATACCTGATGAAGAAATATTATACGCCGTTAATTGCTGCTCTACTTCAAAAGCGATATTAGGAATAAAGTGAGCTTCTTGACAAATTGTTCTTGCTCTAGCTCCAGTATCATTGGTTACTTTCAAAAAAGCAAAGGGTGCATCCTTAAATTCCTTCAAATATTTTAGCGGGAGACTGAGAGAATCTGAAGCATGCGCTTTAATTACTTCTAGACTTAGCTGATAATCCTGTAATAAGTCATTCACTTCAAACTTTTCGGGAACCGCTAAGAGTAAAGATTCCGTTACAAACTGATAATGATCATAGTAACGACTATCTAAAAAAGTGTTATCAAGTAGTAAATCAATTTCTCCTTCGTGCAATAAAGCGATTAGTTTACTTGATGTTTCTTCAAATAAATCAATTTGAATTTCAGGATAAATCTCATTAAACTTAGCCATTAACTTGGGTAAAATCATTGAAGCAAAGAGGCTTGTTCCCCCAATAGCAATGCGTCCATACTGTAAATTATCGACCTTCGAAATATATTGCTGAAAATCTTCTTCTATTCGTTGGATTTCCTTGGCATTACGAATATACTCCACCCCAAATTCGGTTAATTTGATCGGTATAGTGGATCGATCAAAGATATCATGACCCAAACGTTTCTCAATCCGCTTAACATTTGCACTTAGTGAGGGTTGAGAGACAAATAGACGTTCTGATGCTTTTGAAAAGGATTGCTCTTCAAAAACGGTCATAACATATTCTTTTCCATGAAACATTACCGCACCCCTTTATAAAATTTATGTTATATCCAGTATAACTCAATCCATGTTGAAGTTAAAGCCCTTTCATTATATAATGAACAAGAAATACTAATACTTTAGGAGGCATTCCATGAAAAACCCTGAAAACAAGGAATTTAGAGAAGAATATGATTCGATTGGTTCTCATCAAGTGCCGGAAACTGCCTATTATGGTGTTCAGTCTATCCGAGCAAAAGAAAATTTCCCTATTACTGGACAATTACTAGATCCTATTTTTATCCAAAGCCTGGCTTATATTAAGAAAGCTTCCGCCATGACAAATGGTAAGCTGGGACTTATCAGTGAAGAAATTATGCAAGCAATCATTAAAGCTTGTGAGGAAGTTCTTACAGGCGAATTAGACCAAGAATTTATTGTAGACCCTATCCAAGGTGGCGCAGGGACTTCTATGAATATGAATATTAACGAAGTTGTTGCGAATCGCGCCAATGAAATCCTAGGCAAAGAAAAAGGTAAATATAATCCTGTTCACCCTAATGACCATGTGAATTATGGCCAATCTACCAATGATGTTATCCCAACTGCAGGTAAATTGACGATTTATCAACTATCTCAAGGCCTTCTTAAAGAAATAGAGCGTTTAGAAAAAACACTTACTAAAAAGTCCTCAGAATTTAACGATGTCATCAAAATGGGCCGTACTCAAATGCAAGATGCCATCCCAATTCGTTTAGGACAAGAATTTAAAGCCTATGCCAGCGCAGTGCGTCGCTCTCATCAAAGACTTACTCAAGTAATTGAAGAGATGTTAGTAGTAAACATGGGAGCAACTGCTATTGGGACTGGTTTGAATGCGGATGTGGAATATGTCGAACAAATTGTTCCTACTCTAGCTGAAATTACCGACCTTTCATTACAACAAAGCGAAGACTTAGTAGATGGCACACAGCACATTGATTCGTTTTCAGCTGTTTCAGGTGTTCTAAGAACATTCGCTCTTAGTCTTTCAAAAATTGCTAACGACTTACGTTTGATGTCTTCAGGACCAAAAACAGGTTTTAACGAAATTAACCTACCTAAAAAGCAAAACGGCTCTTCTATTATGCCAGGTAAGGTAAACCCTGTTATTCCTGAAGTAGTGAGTCAAATTGCTTATCGAGTTGTTGGTAATGACACTACAATCGCCATGTCAGTCGAGGCTGGACAATTGGAATTGAATGCCTTTGAACCTGTCATTTTCTATTCACTCTTTGAGTCAATTAAAATTCTTCAAAATGGCATTGCGACCTTTATTGATAATTGTATTGCCGACATCACTGCTAATCCTGAACGTTGTCAAGAACTTGTTGATCAAAGTGTCGGAACGATTACTGCCCTAGTACCTCATATTGGCTATCAGAAGGCTGCCGAAATTGCCAAACGGGCACTCAATAACAATGAACGTGTTAGAGATATCATCTTATCTGAAGAGATACTAGATGAAGAAGAATTAGAAAGTATTTTAGCTCCAGAAAAAATGACAAGTCCTGGAATTAGTCATAAATAATGGCTCTTTGTCAAATAGGGTTGATGAGTAGGTGAGGTAACCGACTGGTTACTTCA